>NZ_JBMKJG010000007.1:0-235983 GCF_049237765.1 Enterobacter cloacae complex sp. SHL021
ATGAGGTCTCTTCTGATTTGTTAGCGCAACCAGTAGATCACACTTCATCGTGCTTTTCATTTTTCTGGGGAACCCTCAGCCCTGTGGGAGAGGGTTAGGGTGAGGGCACCAGACCGCACCATCCCCTAAACCGCACAATCCATCACCCAACAATCCCCCATCCTTCACAATCATTGGTTATTATTGTTTCCGGAAAAATAATCACTTAACTAATGATTTCTGAAACCCATGACAAAAACATCTCAGGGGCTTAGCCCCGCGCTTATTCTTTTAATGTCCGTGGCAACGGGTCTGGCGGTCGCCAGTAACTACTACGCTCAACCTCTGCTCGATACCATCGCCCGGGCGTTTAACCTTTCTGCCAGCTCGGCAGGCTTTATTGTCACCGCCGCGCAGCTCGGCTATGCCGCCGGGTTGCTGTTCCTGGTGCCGCTCGGCGACATGTTTGAGCGCCGGATGCTGATTGTCTCCATGACCCTGCTGGCCGCAGGCGGCATGCTGATCACCGCCAGCAGCCACTCTTTAACAATGATGATTATCGGCACCGCGCTGACGGGTCTGTTCTCCGTGGTGGCGCAAATTCTGGTTCCACTGGCCGCCACCCTCGCCGCACCGGAAAAGCGCGGCAAAGTGGTGGGCACTATCATGAGCGGCCTGCTGCTGGGGATACTGCTGGCACGTACCGTAGCAGGTCTGCTGGCCAGCCTTGGCGGCTGGCGTACCGTCTACTGGGTGGCAAGCGTGCTGATGGTGGTGATGGCGCTCGCGCTCTGGCGCGGCTTGCCGAAGGTGAAGCAGGAAAATCACCTGAACTATCCTCAGCTTCTGGCCTCCGTGTTCAGCCTCTTTACCCGGGATAAACTCCTGCGCACCCGCGCGCTGCTGGGATGTTTCACCTTCGCCAACTTCAGCATCCTATGGACGTCGATGGCCTTTCTGCTGGCCGCACCGCCATTTAACTATTCCGAAGGGGTGATTGGTCTGTTTGGTCTGGCCGGTGCGGCGGGGGCGCTCGGCGCGCGTCCGGCAGGCGGGCTGGCCGATAAGGGCAAATCTCACATGACCACCAGCGCGGGACTGGTGCTGCTTCTGCTCTCCTGGGCGGCCATCTGGTACGGTCATACCTCCGTGCTGGCGCTGATCGTCGGCATTCTGGTGCTCGACCTCACCGTACAGGGCGTGCATATCACTAACCAGACCGTGATTTACCGCGTGAAGCCAGACGCGCGAAACCGTCTTACTGCCGGATACATGACCAGCTACTTCATTGGTGGTGCTGCGGGCTCGTTAATTTCCGCCTCGGCGTGGCAGCATGGCGGGTGGACAGGCGTGTGCGCGACAGGGGCCGTTGTCGCCGCGCTAAACCTGGTAGTATGGTGGCGCGGATACCATCGTCAGGAAGCCATTCACTAAGTTTTACATAGCTTTGGGCCTCTTAGGGTGTAAAGGGGCCCCTCACTCTGTTAATGTAAACGTAATCATTTATCCCAGAAATTTTAATGTGGGTGACATATTTTCAAACGGCATGAATAGTTCAGACCCCTGTCCTCACATCCTCTCTTCCGCGGGTTCATCCCTCTCTCTTTCTGTGCTCACCGGGTCACGGACTTACCCGGCGCTTTCTGATAGTGACATTAGTTTGGCGGATTTAACCGCACAAATAATTCATTTACATTATTTGTCACTATCGTTACTATATCGGCTGTAATTAATGAGGTTATGCCCAAATGGATAGTTCGTTTACGCCCATTGAACAAATGCTTAAATTCCGCGCCAGTCGTCATGAGGACTTTCCGTATCAGGAAATCCTGCTGACCCGCCTGTGCATGCACATGCAGGGGAAACTGCTGGATAATCGTAATAAGATGCTGAAAGCTCAGGGGATTAACGAGACGTTATTTATGGCGTTGATTACGCTGGAGTCTCAGGAAAACCACAGTATTCAGCCGTCTGAGCTGAGCTGCGCGCTGGGTTCGTCCCGTACGAACGCCACCCGTATCGCTGATGAGCTGGAAAAGCGCGGCTGGATTGAACGCCGTGAAAGCGATAACGACCGCCGTTGCCTGCATCTGCAACTGACCGACAAAGGTCACCAATTCCTGCGTGAGGTGCTGCCACCTCAGCACAACTGCCTGCACAAACTCTGGTCTGTCCTCAGCACAAGCGAGCGCGACCAGCTTGAGCACATCACTCGCAAGCTGCTCACCCGTCTGGATCAGATGGATGAAGATGGCGCCATCCTTGAGGCGCTGCGCTAACGCGACGACACGCTCGAACATCCAGATTTAATAAAAGAAAACTGACAGGCCAGCACGTGACACTGCTGGCCTTTCTGACAACAGGTCGGCTCAGCCGATGTGAAAATAAGAAGATCGTGGAGAACAACAATGAGCGCAAATGCGGAGAACACAACCCCGCAGCAACCGGCCAACAAGAAAGGCAAACGTAAGAGCGCCCTTCTTCTGTTGACCTTGCTCTTTATCATTATTGCCGTGGCATATGGGATCTATTGGTTTTTAGTATTGCGTCATGCAGAAGAGACAGACGACGCATACGTGGCAGGGAATCAGGTACAAATTATGGCGCAGGTGTCGGGCAGCGTGACGAAAGTCTGGGCTGACAATACCGACTTTGTGCAAAAAGGGGATGTGCTGGTCACGCTGGATCCGACCGACGCTCAACAGGCGTTTGAAAAAGCACAGACCGCGCTGGCCTCCAGCGTGCGTCAGACCCGTCAGCTGATGATCAACAGTAAGCAGCTGCAGGCCAACATCGACGTGCAGAAAACCGCACTCGCCCAGGCACAGAGCGACCTGAACCGTCGCGTGCCGCTCGGTACCGCCAATCTGATTGGCCGTGAAGAGCTGCAGCACGCCCGCGATGCCGTTGCCAGCGCCCAGGCGCAGCTGGATGTGGCTATTCAGCAGTACAACGCTAACCAGGCGATGATTCTCGGTACCAGCCTTGAAAACCAGCCTGCGGTACAACAGGCGGCGACCGAAGTGCGTAACGCGTGGCTTGCCCTGCAGCGTACCAAAATCGTCAGCCCAATGACCGGCTACGTCTCCCGTCGTTCCGTACAGCCAGGCGCGCAGATCAGCCCAACCACGCCGCTGATGGCGGTCGTGCCGGCGGACAATCTGTGGGTTGATGCGAACTTTAAAGAGACGCAGCTTGCCCATATGCGTATCGGCCAGACCGCAACTGTTATCAGCGACATTTACGGCGACGACGTGAAGTACACCGGTAAAGTGGTGGGTCTGGATATGGGTACCGGCAGCGCCTTCTCGCTGCTGCCTGCGCAAAACGCCACCGGTAACTGGATCAAAGTGGTGCAGCGTCTGCCTGTGCGTATCGAGCTTGATCCTAAGCAGCTGGCAGACCATCCGCTGCGTATTGGCCTCTCCACGCTGGTGACGGTGGATACCGCTAACCGCGACGGCCAGATCCTGGCAAGCCAGGTACGCAGCACTCCGGCTTATGAAAGTAACGCCCGTGAAATTAGCCTCGATCCGGTCAACAAGCTGATCGATGACATCGTGAAGGCAAACGCCGGTTAATCCGAAGGTGAGCGTTATGCAACAGCAAAAGCCGCAAAAACCGCTGGAAGGCGCGCAGCTGGTCATAATGACCATTGCGCTGTCGCTGGCGACATTCATGCAGGTGCTGGACTCCACCATCGCAAACGTGGCAATCCCGACGATCGCCGGAAACCTTGGCTCGTCATTGAGCCAGGGAACCTGGGTCATTACCTCGTTCGGGGTGGCAAACGCCATCTCCATTCCGATTACCGGCTGGCTGGCGAAGCGCGTCGGTGAGGTGAAGTTGTTCCTGTGGTCAACGGTGGCGTTTGTGCTGGCCTCCTGGGCGTGCGGGATGTCCAGCAGCCTGACGATGCTGATTTTCTTCCGCGTCATCCAGGGGATTGTCGCCGGGCCGCTGATCCCCCTTTCGCAAAGTTTGCTGCTGAGTAACTACCCACCTGCAAAACGCTCCGTCGCGCTGGCGCTGTGGTCAATGACCGTGATCGTCGCGCCTATCTGCGGACCGATTCTCGGCGGGTACATTAGCGATAACTACCACTGGGGTTGGATCTTCTTCATCAACGTTCCGATTGGAGCGGTTGTGGTTCTGATGACGTTGCAATCCCTGCGCGGTCGTGAGACCCGTACCGAACAGCGGCGAATCGACAGCATTGGTCTGGCGCTGCTGATCCTCGGTATCGGCAGTCTGCAGATCATGCTCGACCGGGGTAAGGAGCTGGACTGGTTCAACTCGCAGGAGATCATCATCCTGACCATTGTCGCGGTGGTGTCGCTGAGCTTCCTGATTGTCTGGGAGCTTACGGACGACAACCCGATAGTCGATCTCTCGCTGTTTAAGTCGCGAAATTTCACCATCGGCTGTCTGTGTATCAGCCTCGCCTATATGCTCTACTTCGGCGCGATTGTTCTGCTGCCGCAGCTGCTGCAGGAGGTGTATGGCTATACCGCGACCTGGGCGGGTCTGGCCTCTGCGCCTGTTGGGGTGATCCCGGTGCTGCTGTCGCCAATCATTGGCCGCTTTGCCCATAAGCTCGACATGCGCAGGCTGGTGACCTTCAGCTTCATTATGTATGCGGTGTGCTTCTACTGGCGTGCGTATACCTTTGAACCGGGGATGGACTTTGGCGCCTCTGCGTGGCCGCAGTTTATTCAGGGCTTCGCGGTAGCGTGCTTCTTTATGCCGCTGACCACCATCACGCTGTCTGGCTTACCGCCTGAGCGTCTGGCGGCCGCGTCGAGCCTGTCGAACTTTACCCGTACATTAGCGGGCTCCATCGGGACATCGATCACCACCACGCTGTGGACAAACCGGGAATCGATGCACCATGCGCAGCTGACCGAAGCGGTAAATCCGTACAACCCGAATGCGCAGCAGATGTATAGCCAGCTTCAGGGGATGGGCATGACGGAACAGCAGGCGTCCGGCTGGATTGCCCAGCAGATCACCAACCAGGGGCTGATTATCTCGGCTAACGAGATTTTCTGGATATCCGCGGGGATCTTCATCGTCCTGCTGGGGCTGGTGTGGTTTGCCAGACCGCCGTTTGGTGCCGGCGGTGGAGGGGGTGGCGCGCACTAGTCCTCTGCGTGAAATGCCCGGTGGCGCTTCGCTTACCGGGCCTACGATATGTGCACATCCGGCAAAACCCGCGCTGTTGTCCAAAACGCGACAGCAATTGTCACATCCGATAAAGCAGCGCTCCTGAAATCCATTCACGATAGTGAAAAGACAACAGGAGCGCATCATGCTGAACACACCCGCCGACAAGTACCAGCCTTATCCCGTTATTTCTCTTCCCGACCGTCGCTGGCCTGAGCAACGCATCACCCATGCCCCGCGCTGGCTCTCAACCGATTTACGCGATGGCAACCAGGCCCTGGCCGAACCCATGGACAGCACGCGCAAGCTGCAGTTCTGGGATCTGCTGTTAAGCTGCGGGTTTAAAGAGATTGAAGTTGCCTTTCCTTCTGCCTCGCAGACGGATTTCAACTTTGTTCGCCAGTTGATTGAAGAGAATCGCATCCCGGATGACGTCACAATTCAGGTGTTAACCCAGGCACGAGAAGACCTGATCGTCCGCACCTTCGAATCGTTACGTGGCGCGAAACAGGCCACCGTCCATCTGTATAACGCCACCGCCCCGCTGTATCGCCGCCTGGTGTTCGGCCTGGAGAAAGCGCAAATCGTGGAGCTGGCAACACGCTCCACGCGGCTTATCCGCACGCTGTGCGAAGAGAACCCGGAGACCCGCTGGCAGTACGAATACTCCCCGGAGACCTTCTGCTTTACCGAGCCGGAGTTTGCGCTGGAGATTTGTGAAGCGGTGGCGGAGATCTGGCAGCCCTGCGCCGAACGGCCCATGGTGATCAACTTACCGGCCACCGTGGAGGTCAGCACGCCAAACGTGTATGCCGATCAGATCGAGTATTTCTGCCGCCACTTTAGCCGTCGCACCGATGTTTGCATCAGCGTTCACCCGCATAATGACCGCGGCACCGGCGTGGCCAGCGCAGAGCTGGCGGTGATGGCGGGTGCGGACCGGGTGGAAGGCTGTCTGTTTGGCAACGGCGAACGCACGGGTAACGTCTGCCTGGTAACGCTGGCGATGAATCTCTACAGCCAGGGGATCAGCCCGAATCTCAACTTTAGCGATATGAACCGGGTGGTAGAAGTGGTGGAAGCCTGCAACCAGCTTCCGGTACACCCGCGCCATCCGTGGGCGGGACGGCTGGCCTATACTGCCTTCTCGGGCTCGCATCAGGACGCCATTAAAAAAGGCTTTGATGCCCGCAAACCGGGCGAGCGCTGGGAGATGCCGTACCTGCCCGTCGATCCGCAGGATATCGGCTGCACGTATGAAGCGGTGATCAGGGTTAACAGTCAGTCCGGGAAAAGCGGCAGCGCCTGGCTCATCGAGCAGAATCATGGTCTGAAGTTGCCCCGCGCGTTGCAGCAGGATTTTAGCCAGCATGTGCAGCAGGAGACCGATCGGCATGGTAAAGAGATGACGCAGCACGCCCTGTGGCAGCTGTTTCGCAGCCGCTACGGGCTGGTCGCAGACCCACACTTTGCCCTGCAATCTTATCGCAGCGACAGTCAGCAGGACGGTCAGTTACGTTTGACGGCAAGCGTCGTGACGCAGGGCGCAACGCGCCAGCTTGAAGGCCAGGGCAACGGGCTGTTATCCGCGGCCGCCAGTGGGTTAAGCCGCTGGCTCAACACCCCGTTTGTGATTAAAGACTACCACGAACATACGCTGGGGGAGCGCAGCGACAGCCGCTCGGTGGCTTACATCCGCTGCCTGTTCCAGGACGGCAGCAGCCGTTGGGGAGTGGGCATTGACAGTGACGTGGCGCGCGCCTCGCTCCAGGCGCTGTTTAATGCGGTGAGCTGTCTTTGAAGTAATCGCTGGGTGATGTCCCCATCACCCGGCGAAACATCGCGGTAAAGGCGCTGTGGCTACCGTAGCCCAGATCCAGCGCCACGCGTAACACGGGCTGCCCCTGAGCCAGCCGTTGCAACGCCTCCAGCAGGCGCGCCCTTCTCAACCACTCCGCGTAGCGTAAACCGGTCTGCTGTTGAAAATGACGGTTCAGTGTGCGCTCGCTCATGCCTGCGGAGCTCGCCGCCTCAGTACTGCTCCAGCTTTCACCGGGTGCCTGGCGGATCCGCTGGCAAAGCTGGCGTAACGGCTCGCTTTCCGGCTCCGGCAGATGAAACGGCAGCACTGGCATCAAACGGATCTCATCCAGAATCAGCTCATACACCCGCTCGTCGCGGCTCCCCGGCGAGTAAGACTCATCAAGCAGCAGGGAAGCGAGGATCAGTTCGCGTAACAGCGACGAGATCTGCACGATCTGGCAGGTTGCAGGGAGATCGGCCCGCGCCAGCGGATCGATAAACAGCGTACGCGCCGCCACGTTGCCGGTGATGCGAAGCGAGTGTTGCGTTCCTGCTGGCAGCCAGACGCCACGGCCCGGCGGAACAACCCAACAGCCCGATGCGGTATCCACTCTTACCACCCCGCTCAGGGTGTGCAGCAGCTGGGCACAGTCGTGCTGGTGCCACGGCTCGCTGTCACCATGAACGTAATCATGGGCAAACGGAACGAGGGGACGATGGGTAAAGGAGAAGGTAGACGTTGTGGTCATGGGTTAAACAACCCTCACCCTACCCTCTCCCGTCGGGAGAGGGAAAAGGTGCACTAGATGTGCAGTTCCTGCAGTTTTTCTTTTGGCAGGGCCAGCTCTTCGTTGCTGTTGACGCGAACATCACGCTCGATGATGTGACGCGCGATCTCCTGGGCTTCTTCCAGAGAGTGCATCTGGTATGTGCCGCACTGGTAGACGTTCAGCTCGGGGATCTGGTTCTGCTCTTTTACCTTCAGCACGTCCTGCATGGCCGCTTTCCAGGCATCAGCAACACGCTTCTCTTCAGGCTGGCCGATCAGGCTCATGTAAAAACCGGTACGGCAGCCCATCGGAGAGATATCGATAATCTCCACGCCGTTACCGTTCAGGTGGTCACGCATAAAACCAGCAAACAGGTGTTCCAGCGTATGAATGCCTTTCTCCGGCATCACTTCTTTATTCGGCACGCAGAAGCGCAGATCGAAAACGGTGATCGTGTCGCCGTGCGGGGTGTTCATGGTCTTCGCCACGCGGACTGCAGGTGCTTCCATACGGGTATGGTCGACAGTAAAGCTATCTAATAACGGCATACGTCACCTCCGATAGTGATTTTTTTTAAAATAAACTGAACTCTTCTACAGAATGCACGTCTGAGTATATGAAAGACGCGCATTTGTTATCATCATCCCTGAATTCAGAGATGTATATTTTGGCCACAGCGATGTGGCCTTTTTCTTTTCTGCTTAAGCCTGCTTCGCCAGAAACGCCTCAAACGACTCCGTATCCGCCGCTTCGATCTCTTTCTGACGTACGACAGACGCATCGCGCTCCGCCGCAAAATCCGCTTCGCTCAGGATCTCTAATGGCTCCTGCATCAGCATTTCACGGTACTCCGCGGAGAGTGCACGCCCTGTTCCGCCGATGCCCTGATCAATCATAGAACGCAGAATACGCGCCGAGAATGTCAGTTCCGGGTTATCAAAGCATTCCACTAACTGGTCGCAGACCTGTTGATACGCTTCGCCACCGTAAAGGCTGTCCATTGTCTGGGCAACGCGCTTCAGGTCGCGGAACAGATCTTTACCCACTTTCGGCAGTGGGAACTGCGCCGTTTCACAGCCGATACCCAACGTCAGGCCCGGTTTGCGCCCTTCCAGGATCACGCGGTTCCAGTTAGTGCGGGTACAGAGCAGTTCGTCTGAACTCATTTCCGGCGCATCGGCCAGCACACACCAGACCATAAACAGATCCAGGAAGCGAACCTGCTGCTCATCAACACCGACCGGTGAGAACGGGTTGATATCCAGTGAGCGCACTTCAATGTATTCGATCCCGCCGCGCTGCAGCGCATCCGACGGGGTTTCACCGCTGCGCGTCACGCGCTTCGGACGAATCGGTGCGTACAGTTCGTTTTCAATCTGCAGCACATTGCTGTTGATTTGCAGACGTTTGCCGTCTTTTTCGAGGCCGATTTTCTCGTACTCTTCCGACGGGGTTTTGATCGCCCGCTTCAATCCTGCCACATATTCGTGCAATTCGTTAAACGTAATACCGAGATTGCTTTGCGATTTATTGGTATAGCCAAGGTCGCTCAGACGCAGCGAGGTGGCATACGGCAGGTAGTACATTCCGCACGCGGTCTTCTCGAACGGTAGCGTCGTCGGTTTCCCCTGCAGGAACGAGGAGCATATAGCCGGAGACGCACCAAACAAGTAAGGAATAACCCAGCCAAAACGGTAATAGTTGCGGATCAGGCGGAAGTAACCCGCGGAGATCGCATCCTTATCCGTTTCACCGCATTTCGCCTGCCAGAAAGCCATCGGCAAAGAGAAGTTGTAATGTACGCCTGAGATCGTCTGCATCAACGCGCCGTAGCGGTTTTTCAGACCCTCGCGATACAGCGTTTTCAGTCGACCGATATTCGACGTGCCGTATTGCGCCAGTTCAATCTCCTGCCCCTGCTCGATATAGCAGGGCATGCTGAGCGGCCACATACGCTCATCGCCCATATTTCGGGCGGTGTAGCGATGGATGTCGCGCAATATCGTCAGCATATGATCAATATCACCGTCCACCGGAGTGATAAATTCCAGCAGTGCTTCAGCGAAATCGGTAGTGATCCATTTATGTGTCAGCGCCGAGCCTAACGTCTTCGGGTGACCCGTCGTCGCTAAGCTACCATCCGCGTTTACGCGCAGCGTTTCACGCTCAAGGCCACGCTGAATACCCTTCAGTGCCTGAGGGTGGTTTTCCAGCCAGGCCAGCGCCTGTGATACGTCCGGGATCAAATTGACCTCCCGCCTGTCAAAGTAATGTTACTCAGCATAATTGTAATGGTTGACGATTGAAGGTCGCGTATTCATTCCACCAATTAGTGCCACCACGTCATACCCTGTAGTGTTGCCCACGCCACAAGAACATAGCGCAACGCCTTGCCAAGGCACAAAAAAAAGAGCACCGGCCCCCAGGAGATGCGCATCCATCCCGCCAGCAGACACAGTAAATCGCCTATTACAGGCATCCAGCTTAATAACAGCGTGGCAGCGCCATAGCGTTTTAGCCAGCCGACTGCCTTTTCCTGCCAGCGCGATTTTTCACGCAGCGGAAAGAAACGCCCAAGAATAACGTTAGTCAGCCCTCCAAGGCTATTACCCATTGTTGCTATTAACACAAGCAACCAGGGCTGACTCACGCCAGACAACAGCATCGCCACCAGCACCACTTCCGAATTACCCGGTAAGAGCGTAGCACTTAAAAAACTGCTGGCGAATAATGATAAAAGTGACAGCGCGTCACTCACAGTAAGCGAACATCCACCGCATCCATTCCGGCAGCACGCGCGGCCTGAATGCCAAAGTCGGCATCTTCAAAGACAACGCATTTTGCCGCCGGCACACCCATTCGTTCTGCGCAAAGCAGGAAGGTGTCCGGTGCGGGTTTGTGATTTTTAACATGGTCGGCGGCAACCACCGCAGAAAAATAGTGGCGCAGGCCAAGATGGTTGAGCAGCGCTTCGGCGATAGCGCTTTCGCTGCCCGTGCCGACCGACATCGGGCGACGTCCGTGCCACTCTTTTACCACGTCAATAAGCGGCAGAGGACGCACGGTATCCAGCAGGATAGCTTTGACTGCATCGGTTTTTTCACGCGCGAGCTGGTGCGGATCAAGATCGGCCTGATTAAGTTCAATCACGGCCTGTGCGATACGCCAGGTAGGTGATCCGTTGAGGGCTATCATCGCCTGGAGATCGAAGCGCATACCGTAACGTCCAAGAACGTCCGTCCAGGCCTGGCGATGCGTGGGTTCGGTATCCAGAAGCGTGCCATCCATATCGAAGATCAAACCGTCATACTGTGCGTACATCGTGCTCTCGCTAACCGATTAACAAAGGGTTACTTTATCGTAAACGGGCGTTTTTGTCGCTGACAGAGAGTGTGATTGCTGACGGAACGTCGAAGGAATAAACAAACCAAGAGAAGATGGTGCATCCGGGAGGATTCGAACCTCCGACCGCTCGGTTCGTAGCCGAGTACTCTATCCAGCTGAGCTACGGATGCATCGGGGAAATGCTTTTAGAAACAGTAAATGGTGCATCCGGGAGGATTCGAACCTCCGACCGCTCGGTTCGTAGCCGAGTACTCTATCCAGCTGAGCTACGGATGCATCAGGGTACTGCTTTCAGAAATAGTAAATGGTGCATCCGGGAGGATTCGAACCTCCGACCGCTCGGTTCGTAGCCGAGTACTCTATCCAGCTGAGCTACGGATGCATCGGGATTTACTACTGTACTGCTCGATGTTCATATCACTTCTAAAGCAATATGAAGTAATAGATGGTGCATCCGGGAGGATTCGAACCTCCGACCGCTCGGTTCGTAGCCGAGTACTCTATCCAGCTGAGCTACGGATGCAAAATGGCGGTGAGGCGGGGATTCGAACCCCGGATGCAGCTTTTGACCGCATACTCCCTTAGCAGGGGAGCGCCTTCAGCCTCTCGGCCACCTCACCACACAACGCCTCTTTCGAGTGCTTCGAGCCACTCGTTAAGAGCTTCTCGTCGCTGCGTGGCGCATATATTACTTTCTGGGACTTATAAGTCAAACAATTTTCCAAAAGCTTTTATCGTTTGCACAAATCACAGGCAATTCGCATGTAAAAGCCGCAAAGAGAGTGTTTTATAAGCGGATTTTGCAGGCATCCTCCCAGAAATCTATGAAGAGAAGCGTGTGGTTTGGACGAGATAAGCTGGCGAGAGTGGTTAAAAACAGAGCGATTGAAATCGAACGGTAACTTTAAGCAGGAAAAATAACAGGAGGGGTTGCGTCTCGCCCGACAGCGAGACGCGACAATATCAGTAACTGGACTGCTGGGATTTTTCAGCCTGGATACGCTGGTAGATCTCTTCACGGTGGACAGATACTTCTTTAGGAGCGTTAACACCAATACGTACCTGGTTACCCTTTACCCCTAAAACTGTCACGGTGACCTCATCCCCAATCATGAGGGTCTCACCAACTCGACGAGTCAGAATCAGCATTCTTTGCTCCTTGAAAGATTAAAAGAGTCGGGTCTCTTGTATCCCGGCATTATCCATCATATAACGCCAAAAAGTAAGCGATGACAAACACGTAAAGTGTAAGCAGTCACGGCATCACATTCTGTTAAACGTAAGTTTAGCCGATATACACAAACTCAACCTGACTTTATCGTTATCGATAGTGCAGTGAACAAGACGCCATAACGTTACCGCTATGGCGTCTGTTTGTGCTTTGTAGTTATTACAGTTTCGCGCTTACCCAGCTTTCAACGCTGGCCAATGCCGCAGGAAGTGCCGCCGCATCCGTACCACCGGCTTGCGCCATGTCCGGACGACCGCCACCTTTGCCACCCACCTGCTGGGCAACCATGCCAATCAGTTCCCCTGCTTTAACGCGGTCGGTCACATCCTTAGAGACGCCCGCAATCAGAGAAACCTTACCTTCTGCTACCGTCGCCAGTACGATAACCGTCGAACCAAGCTGGTTCTTGAGATCGTCGACCATGGTACGCAGCATCTTAGGCTCTACACCTGCCAGATCGCTGACAAGCAGTTTGACGCCCTTAATGTCTACAGCTTTGCTGGAGAGGTTTGCACTCTCCTGCGCCGCAGCCTGCTCTTTCAGCTGCTGCAGCTCTTTTTCCAACTGGCGAGTACGATCCAGCGCAACACGCACTTTCTCGCCCAGATTCTGGGTATCGCCTTTCAACAGCTGCGCGATATCGTGCAGCTGGTCACTCTGCGCATGCAGGCTGGCAATCGCGCCTTCACCGGTCACCGCTTCAATACGACGCACACCTGCCGCCGTACCGGATTCAGAAATGATGCGGAACAGACCGATATCACCGGTACGCGATGCGTGTGTACCACCGCACAGCTCGGTAGAGAAGTCGCCCATGCTCAATACGCGAACACGGTCGTCATATTTCTCACCAAACAGGGCCATCGCACCTTTTTTCTTCGCCGCGTCGAGATCCATAATGTGGGTTTCGATTGGCAGGTTACGACGGATTTGCGCGTTCACCAGATCTTCCACCGCACGGATTTCAGACGGTTTCATCGCTTCAAAATGCGAGAAGTCGAAACGCAGCACTTTGTCGTTAACCAGAGAACCTTTCTGTGCAACATGCGTTCCCAGAACCTCACGCAGTGCAGCGTGCATCAGGTGCGTTGCCGAGTGGTTCAGACGGATGCGTGCGCGGCGCGCTTCGTCAACATTAGCCTGAACGCCCTCGCCCACTTTCAGGGAGCCTGAAACCAGTTTACCCAGATGACCAATCGCCTGGCCGTATTTCTGAGTGTCGTTCACACTGAAGCTGAAACCGTTGCCTTTCAGTTCGCCTTTATCGCCAACCTGACCACCGGATTCCGCATAGAACGGGGTTTTATCCAGAATGACAACTGCATCCTGACCTGCGCTGATGCTGTCTACGGCTTTGCCGTCAACAAACAGGGCGGTCACTTTGCCAGTCAGTTCCAGCGCTTCATAACCTTTAAATTCAGACGCGCTATCCACGCGGATCATCGCGTTGTAGTCTGCGCCAAAACCGCTGGACTCACGCGCACGACGACGCTGCTCTTCCATCGCCGCTTCGAAGCCCGCTTCGTCCACTTTGATGTTGCGCTCACGGCAAACGTCCGCCGTCAGGTCAACCGGGAAGCCGTAAGTGTCGTACAGGCGGAAGGCGGTTTCGCCATCCAGCGTGTCGCCCTTAAGCTTAGCGAGTTCTTCATCCAGCAGCGCCAGACCACGCTCCAGCGTACGGGCAAACTGCTCTTCTTCAGTCTTCAGTACTTGCTCAACCTGCGCCTGCTGGCGTTTCAGCTCGTCACCTGCAGAACCCATTACGCCAATCAGTGGCCCAACGAGCTTATAGAAGAAGGTGTCCTTCGCGCCCAGCATGTTGCCGTGACGGATAGCACGACGAATGATACGACGCAGCACATAGCCACGGTTTTCATTCGACGGAATAACACCGTCAGCAATCAGGAACGCACAGGAACGGATATGGTCTGCGATTACGCGCAATGATTTGTTGTTCAGATCGGTCGCGCCAGTCACTTCTGCAACGGCTTTGATCAGGGTGCTGAACAGATCAATTTCGTAGTTGGAGTTAACGTGCTGCAGAACAGCCGCGATACGCTCCAGGCCCATACCGGTATCAACGGACGGCTTCGGCAGCGGCTCCATAGTGCCGTCGGCCTGACGGTTGAACTGCATGAAGACGATGTTCCAGATCTCAATGTAGCGATCGCCGTCTTCTTCCGGGCTGCCTGGAGGGCCACCCCAGATGTGGTCGCCGTGATCGTAGAAGATCTCGGTGCATGGACCGCAAGGGCCGGTATCACCCATCTGCCAGAAGTTGTCAGACGCGTACGGTGCGCCTTTGTTGTCACCGATGCGAATAATACGTTCGCGCGGGATACCGACTTCTTTTTCCCAGATTTCGTAGGCCTCGTCATCGGTTTCATAGACGGTAACCCACAGACGCTCTTTCGGCAGGTTGAACCAGTTTTCACCAGTCAGCAGTTCCCACGCGTATTGAATAGCATCATGTTTGAAATAGTCGCCGAAGCTGAAGTTACCCAGCATTTCGAAGAAGGTATGGTGGCGCGCGGTGTAACCGACGTTTTCCAGGTCGTTGTGTTTACCGCCCGCACGCACGCAACGCTGTGAGGTTGTGGCGCGGGAATAATTACGCTTGTCGAGACCAAGGAACACATCCTTGAACTGGTTCATCCCGGCGTTGGTAAACAGCAGAGTTGGGTCGTTGTTCGGTACCAGGGAGCTGCTGGCAACAACCTGGTGTCCCTTACTATGGAAAAAATCGAGAAACGCCTGACGGATCTCAGCGGTGCTCTTGCTCATAATTATCCTGAAATCAAGCTAACGAAATGTCGTAGCAAGCCGGTATCGGTAAACCCCTGGACAGACCTGCTACTGGAAAAAGTGGGAATAAGATAAGTTTTCTTTGGTGGGAAGTAAAATCCCGCATGCGTTCAATCGGCAAAATTACGCCAGATATCCTGAATATCTTCCATCAGAAAGCCGCGGTAGAGCAAAAAGCGCTGGATTTTGACTTTTTCTGAAAATTCACGCGGCAGCGGTTCACCGTATTTACGAATCGCCTGCTCTTTTGCCAGCGCACACCAGTCGGTGTCACAGTCGCGCATTGCTTTTTCGATGGACTCACGGGCAACGCCCTTCTGGTTCAGCTCCTGACGGATACGCGCCGGACCGTATCCCTTGCGGCCACGGCTGGCCAGGAACCGGGAAGCAAAACGGTCGTCATCCAGATAGTGATGCTCGTAGCACCAGGCAATCACCCGGTCATAATCTTCCGCGGTGGCATCAATCTCTTCCGGCCCATTTTTACTCATCACCGGGGCCGACAGTTTACGCCGCAGCTCTTGTTCACTGTGGTCACGCACGGCAAGGATCCGCACCGCGCGGTCCAGTAATCGCGCATAAGCGGGTCGACGCGTTGTGAATTCGCTCATAAAAAACCTGCTGGTTCAGAAATGCAAAAAGGGCCGCATCAGCAGCCCTTCATTTTTAAACGAAAGCCTTAAAAGTCTTCGTTAGTTTCTTCAGCATCCGCACCATCAACCACGAAATCAGGTTTAGAGTCCTGGTTGTTCAGCAGAAGCTCACGCACTTTCTTCTCGATCTCTTTCGCTGCAGCCGGGTTCTCTTTCAGCCAGGAGATCGCATTCGCTTTACCCTGACCAATTTTATCGCCGTTGTAGCTGTACCATGCGCCCGCTTTTTCGATCAGCTTCTCTTTCACGCCCAGGTCAACCAGTTCGCCGAAGAAGTTGATACCTTCACCGTAGAGGATCTGGAATTCAGCCTGTTTGAACGGCGCGGCAATCTTGTTCTTCACGACCTTCACGCGGGTTTCACTCCCCACCACGTTCTCACCTTCTTTCACCGCGCCGATACGGCGGATATCCAGACGGACAGAAGCATAGAATTTCAGCGCGTTACCACCAGTAGTGGTTTCCGGGTTACCGAACATCACGCCAATTTTCATACGGATCTGGTTGATGAAGATCAGCAGCGTATTGGACTGCTTCAGGTTACCGGCCAGCTTACGCATTGCCTGGCTCATCATACGTGCCGCGAGGCCCATGTGAGAGTCGCCGATTTCGCCTTCGATTTCCGCTTTTGGCGTCAGCGCAGCAACGGAGTCGACCACGATAACGTCAACCGCACCGGAACGCGCCAGCGCGTCACAAATCTCCAGCGCCTGTTCACCTGTATCTGGCTGAGAACACAGCAGGTTATCGATATCCACACCCAGCTTACGAGCATAAACAGGGTCCAGCGCGTGCTCGGCATCGATAAAGGCACAGGTTTTACCTTCGCGCTGCGCCGCGGCAATCACCTGCAGCGTCAGGGTGGTTTTACCGGAGGATTCTGGCCCGTAGATCTCTACGATACGGCCCATTGGCAGACCGCCCGCGCCCAGCGCGATATCCAGAGAAAGCGAACCGGTGGAGATCGTTTCCACATCCATGGTACGGTCTTCACCCAGGCGCATGATGGAGCCTTTACCGAATTGCTTTTCGATCTGGCCCAGTGCTGCCGCCAACGCTTTCTGTTTGTTTTCGTCGATAGCCATTATTACTCCTGTCATGCCGGGAGAAGCGACTGTGCTTCACCGTGGATTTCTGTTCTGTTGGTGCAATTATACTGTATGGTCATACAGTATCAAGTATTTTGTAGAAATTGTTGCCAGAGCGTTTTTAACGCATAAACGGTGGCCTGACGACGCACGCTTTCACGATCGCCGCTAAAGCACTCGCGACGCGTGATCCCTTCACCTTTAGAGGTGGCAAAACCAAACCAGACGGTGCCGACAGGCTTCACGTCACTGCCGCCGTCCGGGCCGGCGATACCGCTAATAGAGATGGCATAATCTGCACGCGCCGCTTTCAGCGCACCAATCGCCATCTCAATCACCACCGGTTCGCTGACCGCGCCATGCTGTTCAAGCGTGGATTCATGCACGCCAATCATTTGCGCTTTAGCTTCGTTACTGTAGGTCACAAAGCCGCGTTCAAACCAGGCGGAACTGCCTGCAATATCGGTAATGGCTTTAGCAACCCAGCCGCCGGTACAGGATTCGGCAGTCGTAATAGTCGCGCCACGTTGCTTAAGCGCCAGTCCTACGACTTCGCTAAGCTGCATCAATTCATGGTCAGTCATTCTCGCTCCGGGCATCAGAAAAACGTGCAGCACAAGATAGCACTTTCTCGTCAGATATGGAGATGAGGATCATGTTTTACGAGGGGGGTTCAGAAAAAAGCCGATGCGAAGGCACCGGCTAAGAAAAGGTTACTTCATGCTCCTGGCGAGGGTATTTACGTTATGGCGAAACGCCTTAACGTAGGTATCCGCCACGCCGCCTTTGGCCGACAGCGCCTCCGGGTAAAGTTCGCCCCCCGGCTGCGCACCGGTGGCCGTGGCAATTTGTTTAACCAGGCGCGGGTCGAGCTGGTTTTCCATAAACCAGGTTTTCACCCCGTCCGCTTTAATCTGATTGATAATCTCAGCCACCTGCGCTGCGCTGGCTTCGCTCTCTGACGACAAGCCCTGCGGCGCAATAAAGGTTACGCCATAGGCGCGGCTGAAGTAGCCGAAGGCGTCATGGCTGGTGAGGACTTTACGTTTTACCTGCGGGATCTGGCTGAACTGCGTTTTGGCCCAGCTGTCCAGTTGCATAAGCTGCGCGATATAGGGTTGACCGGTGGCCTCCAGCGCCGCCTTATCTTCAGGATCGGCTTTTACCAGACCGGCAAGGATATTTTGCGCATACAGTGCCCCGTTCGCCGCGCTGTTCCAGGCATGCGGATCGGTCACAGTTTTTCCATCCTCTTCAAGCGTGTGGGTTTTCACCCCGGTCGAAGCCACCACCAGCTGGCCCTTAAATCCGGAGGCCTTCACCAGACGGTCGAGCCAGCCCTCCAGCCCCAGACCGTTCACCACCACTACATCGGCCTTGCTGAGCGCCGCACTGTCTTTCGGCGACGGTTCAAAGGTATGCGGATCGCCGTCCGGCCCCACCAGCGTGGTCACATTGACCCGGTCTCCCCCTACCTCACGCGTGATGTCTCCCAGAATGGAAAAACTGGTGACCACATTAAGCGTTTTCGCCATTACGCCCTGTGACAACATCCCGAGCGCGAGCGCCATTATTAACCCTGTACGTTTCATCATTTCCCCTTGCGTTAAAAAAGCGCACGCAGGCTGCCAGCCAGGTGGCTTCGTGTGCCAAATAAAACAGAAATAAAGAACAGCGCGCTGGCGGTCAGCACGATGGACGGCCCGGCGGGTAAACTCACCGCCCAGGAGAGGCTTAACCCCAGCCATGCGCAAAAAACGCCGCTGATGCCCGCCAGGCAGAGCAACCCTGGCAGGGTGCGCACCCAGCAGCGTGCCGCCACCGCCGGCAACATCATCAGCCCGACGGCCATCAGCGTGCCGAGAACCTGAAATCCGGCCACCAGGTTAAGCACCAGCAGCGCCAGAAACAGCCCGTGCAACAGGCCTGGCAGCCAGCGGGCGTTAACCTGTAGCCAGGCGG
Organism: Enterobacter cloacae complex sp. SHL021; assembly: GCF_049237765.1. Taxonomy (NCBI): domain Bacteria; kingdom Pseudomonadati; phylum Pseudomonadota; class Gammaproteobacteria; order Enterobacterales; family Enterobacteriaceae; genus Enterobacter; species Enterobacter cloacae complex sp. SHL021. The sequence continues at coordinate 18,806 of NZ_JBMKJG010000007.1, forward strand.
TATCGAACGCCTCGGTCACCAGTCCACGATAGAAAACCGCCAGCGTCACCAGCGTGAAGATGCATACGCCAGCCACAAACAGCGCGGCATCGTTATCCACCGCCAGAATGGAGCCAAACAGCAGGTGCAGCAGATCGACGTTCGAACCACGCAGCGACACCAGCGTCACGCCCAGCGCCAGCGAGCCGAGATAGAACCCGGCAAAACTGGCATCCTCTTTGAGCGGCGTACGTCGACTGACCAGCCCGGCCACCAGCGCCACGGCGATCCCGGCGATAAACCCGCCGATGCTCATCGCCAGCAGTGACATACCGCTCAGCAGATAGCCCACCGCAACGCCGGGTAAAATGGCGTGTGAAAGGGCATCGCCCATCAGGCTCATCCGGCGCAGCTGAAGAAATACGCCCAGTGTCGTGGTGCTGACGGACAGCGCCAGGCACACCACCAGCGCGCGACGCATAAAGCCGTATTCGATAAACGGCTGAAAGAAGAGATGCCAGATCATGCCACCCTCACCCGCTCGGTTTTCCAGTGCGGAATAGCCGTATCCAGCCGTAGCGTTTGCGGAAAATGACGCGATACGCGCTCGCTGTCATGCAATACCGCAAGCAGGGTCTGGCCCTGCATGTACATCTCGAGCATCAGGTCCATCAGCACGTTACAGGTAGCTTCATCGACGCCGGTAAAAGGTTCATCCAGCATCACCAGCGGCGCCTGTTGCACCAGGATCCGCGCAAACAGCATGCGCTGAAACTGGCCGCCGGAGAGTGCATCGATGGTAGATAACGCCATGGCGTCCAGCCCGACACGCTCCAGCGCGCTGGCAATGCGCGAGCGTGTTTCCCGACGAAAGCCGGAAAAGAGCGACACACGCGGCCAGCAGCCCATACTCACCACATCCTGCACCGTCAGCGGAAACTGCGCCTCCAGCGCGTGACGCTGTGCCAGCCAGCCAATCACCGGGCGTTTCTCCTGCCAGCGAAAACGGCCGCTCACCGGCGGAATAAACCCGGCGAGCGTTTTGAGCAGCGTGGATTTTCCACATCCGTTGGCCCCGATAATGGCGGTCATGCTTCCGCGTTCAATCACGCCCGACAAGGCGCGCGTAACGGGCATGTGGTCGTAACCCGCAATCAGTTCATTCATGACAATCATGGCAATGCCACCGCCCAGCGCACGGCCAGCCCGATAAACACGATAATCACCAGCGCCAGCAGAAACCTAACTGCCGCAGACAAAGAGAAAAGGGACGTTGACATGTTGATACCACATTAAATGTTATAACGTAACAATAATGAAAGGCGATTGAGATGTAAATGGCGCGTTTGCAAAGGGAGTGTGGCGAAATGTTTCTGCAAAATTCCCCTCTCCCGTGGGAGAGGGAGGAATAAAGCGACTTACTGACTAAACGGCGATGCCGCAGGGACACGCGCCTGCGATACCGCCAGGCCCAGCTGCCACACGGCCATCGCATAGTGCGTGCTGTGGTTATAGCGGGTAATGGTGTAGAAGTTTGGCATACCGTACCAGTACTGATACCCGGTTCCTACATCCAGACGCAACAGGCTCACCTGATCGACATTACCCAGCGGCTGCGTTGGCGTTAAACCTGCCGCCGTCAGCTGCGCAACGCTGTATTTGGTTTTGAAGCCGTTTTCCAGACCAAACGCTTCGCCGTTAGCCTGCACGGCAACCTGCCCACCCGGCGTCCAGCCGTGTGCCTTGAAGTAGTTCGCCACGCTGCCGATGGCGTCCACCGGATCCCACAGGTTGATGTGACCATCTCCGTTAAAGTCGACGGCATACTGTTTGTAGGAAGAGGGCATAAACTGGCCGTAGCCCATCGCTCCGGCAAACGACCCTTTCAGATCGAGCGGGTCATCCTGTTCGTTACGCGCCATCAGCAGGAAGGTTTCCAGCTCGGAAGAGAAGTACTCGGCACGACGCGGATAGTTAAACGAGAGCGTGGCCAGCGCATCAAGAATGCGCGTTTTGCCCATCACGCGGCCCCAGCGCGTTTCCACACCAATAATGCCGACGATGATTTCAGGCGGCACGCCGTAGACCTGCCACGCGCGATTGAGGGCATCTTCATACTGATTCCAGAACACCACGCCATTTTGCACGTTGTCCGGGGTAATAAACTGTTTGCGATAGCGCAACCACGCACCGTTTGGCCCGGTTGGCACCTGCGCTGACGGTGCCTGCCTGTCCATCAGGCGCAGCACGTAGTCCAGACGTTTCGCCTGCGACAAGATTTCATGCAGTTGCTGTCTGTCAAAGCCGTGTTTGCTCACCATTTTATCGATGAACTGTTCGGCCGCCGGGTTATTCGCGAAGTCGCCCCCCATCTGCATCATATTGTGCTGCGGCTCCAGCAGGAATCCTCCTGAAGGCGCGCCAGCCGTCTGCACAGCGGCTTCAGTCTTGGGTTTACTACTACAGGCGGACAGCAAAATAAGCGCAGGTAACAACGCTGCATAACGACGCTTGAACATGGGACATCCATTTAACGGGTTCGATAAGAACCCAGTATGGTAAAGCATCCGCAACACCTCAAGGAAGCGGTACGCGCCTTACCACCAAATCTTTACGCTCCTCAACGCAAATCTGCGCTTTTTTCAACCAAAATGCGTCTCCCCTGCCCATTAACTTTCAAAATAATCCATTTTTCTTTCATTGTGAGATCTGATTAACACTTTAAAACCTTTCAAAGTGATTATTATTAGTCCCGGTAATACAAAACAAGAAAAGCCTCACAGGAGAGAAGAATGATAGAAACCATCACCCAAGGCGCCGAGTGGTTCATCGGGCTATTTCAGAAAGGCGGAGAAGTCTTCACCGGCATGGTGACCGGGATCCTGCCCCTGCTGATCAGCCTGCTGGTGATCATGAACGCGCTGATTAATTTTATCGGCCAGCAACGCATTGAACGCTTCGCCCAACGCTGTGCCGGGAACCCGTTATCCCGTTACCTGCTGTTGCCCTGCATTGGAACCTTCGTTTTCTGCAACCCCATGACCTTAAGCCTCGGCCGCTTTATGCCAGAAAAATACAAGCCGAGTTATTACGCCGCCGCCTCATATAGCTGTCACTCCATGAACGGCCTGTTCCCGCATATCAACCCGGGGGAATTGTTTGTTTATCTCGGCATTGCCAGCGGCCTGACCACGCTTGGCCTGCCGCTCGGCCCACTGGCGGTGAGCTATCTGCTGGTCGGCCTGGTCACCAACTTCTTCCGTGGCTGGGTGACCGATCTCACCACCACCATTTTTGAGAAAAAAATGGGCATCCAGCTTGAGCAACGCGTTCATTTGTCAGGAGCCACAGCATGAGCCGGATCCGCATTGAGAAAGGTACGGGTGGCTGGGGCGGCCCGCTGGAGTTCGACGCCACCGAAGGCAAAAAAATCGTCTATATCACCGCAGGCACACGCCCGACGATTGTCGACAAACTACGCGAGCTGACCGGCTGGGAAGCAGTCGACGGTTTCAAAGAAGGCGAACCACCGGAGGCGGAAATCGGCGTGGCGGTTATCGACTGCGGTGGCACCCTGCGCTGCGGCCTCTATCCGAAGCGTCGCATTCCGACGGTGAATATTCACTCCACCGGAAAATCAGGACCGCTGGCGCAGTACATCCTCGAAGACATTTATGTCTCAGGCGTGAAGGAGGACAACATCACGCTGGTGAATGGCACTTCCGCGCCGCAAAAAGCCGCACCGCGTGATTACGACACCAGTAAGAAGATCACCGAGCAGAGCGACGGCCTGCTGGCGAAGGTCGGCATGGGAATGGGATCCGCCGTGGCGGTACTGTTCCAGTCCGGGCGCGACACCATCGACACGGTGCTAAAAACCATTCTGCCGTTTATGGCCTTCGTCTCCGCGTTAATCGGCATCATTATGGCCTCCGGTCTGGGAGACTGGATCGCCCACGGCCTCGCCCCGCTTGCCAGCCACCCGCTCGGTCTGGTGACGCTGGCGCTGATCTGCTCCTTCCCGCTGCTGTCGCCGTTCCTCGGGCCGGGGGCGGTGATTGCTCAGGTCATCGGCGTCCTGATTGGCGTGCAGATTGGTCTGGGCAACATTCCTCCGCACCTGGCTTTGCCTGCGCTGTTTGCCATTAACGCTCAGGCAGCCTGCGACTTCATTCCCGTTGGCCTGTCTCTGGCCGAAGCGCGCCAGGACACCGTACGCGTGGGCGTGCCGTCTGTGCTGGTCAGTCGTTTCCTGACGGGCGCACCGACGGTGCTGATTGCCTGGTTCGTTTCCGGCTTTATTTATCAATAAGAGGTTCCTGCGATGACCGTGATTTATCAGACCACCATCACCCGCATCGGCCAGAGCGCGGCCGATGCGCTCAGCGACCAGATGCTGATCACTTTCCGTGAAGGTGCACCGGCAGATATCGAAGAGTTTTGTTTTATCCACTGCCACGGCGAGCTGCACGGAGCGTTAAAGGCAGGAAGCCAGCTGGAGCTGGGTGACACCCGCTATGCCGTCACTGCCGTGGGCGACGTGGCCGAGCAAAACCTGCGCGAGCTGGGCCACATCACCCTGCGGTTCGATGGCCAGGCGCAGGCAGAGTATCCCGGCACGGTTCACGTGGAGGGGCCGGTTCCGCAGGCTGTTACCCCAGGCTGCACATTAAAATTTGTTGCGTAATTAAGGAGAGCGTTATGAGTCAGGTTGCCGTTGTCATTGGTGGAGGACAAACCTTAGGAGAGTTTCTCTGCCGTGGGCTTGCCGCAGAAGGTTACCGCGTGGCGGTAGTGGATATTCAGAGTGAGAAAGCCGCCCGCGTGGCGGATACCATCAACACCGAGTTTGGTGAGGGGATGGCGTACGGGTTTGGTGCCGATGCTACCAGCGAGCAGAGCGTCATGGCGCTGGCTCGCGGGGTAGACGAGATTTTTGGCCGTACCGACCTGCTGGTCTACAGCGCAGGGATCGCGAAAGCGGCGTTTATCAGCGATTTCGAACTGGGGGACTTTGACCGCTCGCTGCAGGTGAATCTGGTGGGTTACTTCCTCTGCGCCCGCGAGTTTTCCCGTCTGATGATCCGCGACGGCATTCAGGGGCGCATCATTCAGATCAACTCCAAATCGGGCAAAGTGGGCAGTAAGCATAACTCCGGCTACAGCGCGGCGAAATTTGGCGGCGTAGGGCTGACCCAGTCTCTGGCGCTGGATTTGGCCGAATACGGGATTACCGTTCACTCGCTGATGCTGGGCAACCTGCTGAAGTCGCCAATGTTCCAGTCGCTGCTACCTCAATACGCCACCAAGCTTGGCATCAAAGAAGACGAAGTGGAGCAGTATTACATCGACAAAGTGCCGCTGAAGCGCGGGTGCGACTATCAGGACGTGCTGAACATGCTGCTGTTTTACGCCAGTCCGAAAGCCTCGTACTGCACCGGCCAGTCGATTAACGTCACCGGTGGGCAGGTGATGTTCTGATCGAGCAGGCTGATGCCCTCACCCTACCCCTCTCCCACCGGGAGAGGGAATATAACAAGGAGCCGATATGGTAACCGCACTCATCACCGTCGCCGCCCTCGCCTGGATCTGCCAGATGGTATTCGGCGGCTGGCAGATCCATCAGTTTAACCGCGCGTTTGACGCCCTGTGCCAGAAGGGCCGCGTGGGCGTCGGGCGCTCCGGGGGGCGCTTTAAACCGCGCGTCGTGGTTGCAATTGCGCTGGATGAACAGAACCGGGTATGCGACTCCCTCATCATGCGCGGAATGACGGTGTTTGCCCGCCCGGTGAAAATTCAGGCAATTAACGGCATATCGTTGCAGGAATTACAGCCTGATGTGATCTTCCCCCACGATCCACTCTGTCAGAATGCACTATCATTAGCGCTTAAATTGAAACATGGATAATTTCGTTGTGAACGCGATAAGCTTGCGAAATTATCATTTCGCAACGTAAGGAACGAAGCGCCTATGAAACCTCGTCAGCGGCAGGCGGCCATTCTTGAGCATCTGCAAAAGCAGGGAAAATGCTCAGTAGAAGAGCTGGCCCACTACTTTGACACCACCGGCACAACGATACGCAAGGACCTGGTATTGCTCGAAAACGCAGGCGCGGTCATTCGAACCTACGGTGGAGTAATGCTCAACAAAGATGAAGCCGACCCTCCTATCGATCACAAAACGCTGATCAACACCCACCAGAAAGCGCTGATTGCCGAAGCCGCCGTGAAATTTATCCATGATGGTGACTCCATTATTCTTGATGCGGGCAGCACCGTCCTGCAGATGATCCCGCTGCTCAACCGCTTTAACAACATCACGGTGATGACCAACAGTCTGCACATCGTCAACGCCCTGGCAGAGTTCGACAGCGAACAAACCATTCTGATGCCCGGCGGTACCTTCCGTAAGAAATCGGCGTCCTTTCACGGCCAGCTGGCGGAAAATGCCTTCGAGCACTTCAGCTTTGACAAACTGTTTATGGGCACCGACGGCATCGATCTGAACGCCGGTGTCACCACGTTCAACGAGGTGTTCAGCGTCAGTAAAGCCATGTGCAACGCCGCCCGGGAAGTCATTTTGATGGCGGACTCCTCGAAGTTTGGCCGTAAAAGCCCCAACATTGTCTGCAGCCTTGAAAGCGTCGATACGCTGATTACCGACGCAGGGATCGATCCGGCGTTCAAAAAAGCGCTGGAAGAGAAAGGCATCGATGTGATCGTAACGGGAGAAAAAGATGAGTGATTTTCTGTTAAACGCAGGCCGTCAGACCCTGATGCTGGAGCTACAGGAGGCCAGCCGCCTGCCGGAACGGCTGGGCGACGATTTTGTCCGCGCCGCCAACACTATCATCCAGTGTGAAGGCAAAGTGATTGTCTCCGGGATCGGCAAGTCCGGCCACATCGGCAAAAAAATTGCCGCAACGCTGGCGAGCACCGGGACACCGGCGTTCTTCGTGCACCCGGCTGAAGCCCTGCACGGCGATCTGGGGATGATTGAAAGCCGTGACGTGATGCTGTTTATCTCCTACTCCGGCTCGGCCAAAGAGCTGGACCTCATCATCCCGCGCCTGCAGGAAAAATCGATCGCCCTGCTGGCCATGACCGGTAAATCCCGCTCGCCGCTGGCGCTGGCGGCCAAAGCGGTGCTGGATATTGCCGTGGAGCGCGAAGCCTGCCCGATGCACCTCGCCCCCACCTCCAGCACCGTCAACACCCTGATGATGGGCGATGCGCTGGCAATGGCGGTGATGCAGGCGCGCGGTTTCAATGAAGAAGATTTCGCCCGTTCACACCCTGCCGGGGCGCTCGGCGCACGGCTGCTGAATAATGTTCATCACCTGATGCGCTCTGGCGATGCCATCCCGCAGGTCAAACTCGACACCAGCGTGATGGACGCGATGCTGGAGCTGAGCCGCACCGGGCTGGGGCTGGTCGCCGTCTGCGACGATACGCGCCAGGTGAAAGGCGTCTTTACCGACGGCGACCTGCGCCGCTGGCTGGTGGGCGGCGGCAAGCTGGAGGCACGCGTCTCAGAAGCGATGACCTCTGGCGGGTTAACGCTGAATGCCAACAGCCGCGCCATTGAAGCCAAAGAGGTGCTGATGAAACGTAAAATCACCGCCGCGCCGGTGGTGGATGACGCTGGCCGTCTGTGCGGCGCCATCAACCTGCAGGATTTCTACCAGGCAGGCATTATTTAACCCTTCAGTCCCAGACGCTTCGCCAGCCGGTGCAGGTTGGCGACGTCCATTTCCAGCGCCCGCGCGCACGCCGCCCAACTCCGGTTGTTCTGTTCCAGCGCGCGGGTAATCATCTGACGCTGAAATTCTTCCGTCGCTTCACGCAGATTCTCGTTCACGCTTTCAGGCGCAGCGGGCTTCACGGACGGTATATTTTCATCATGCAGGGCAAAATGGCGCGCATGAATCACGATGTCATCCCCCGAGCGCGTCGCCCGCGCCAGCACCACCGCGCGATGGATGGCGTGCTCCAGCTCGCGTACATTACCCGGCCAGCCGTAGGTCAGCAGATGGCTTCGCGCCCCCGGGCTTAATACCACGCGCGACAAGCCCATTTTGAGCCGACACTGTTCGCAGAAAAAACCCGCCAGCAGCACCACATCGTCCCCACGCTCGCGCAGCGGCGGCACGGTAAGCGGAAAAACACTCAGACGATGGAACAGATCGGCGCGGAAATTGCCGTTCAGCACCGCTTCGCGCAGGTCGCGGTTGGTTGCCGCCAGCACGCGCACGTTGACCCGTAAGCTGCGGTCGTCTCCCACGCGCTGAATATCACCGTACTGTAATACGCGCAGCAGCTTGGCCTGCAGCGACAGCGAAAGCTCGCCTATTTCATCGAGGAATAGCGTGCCGTTATCGGCCATTTCAAACTTGCCGCTGCGGTTGCTGATGGCCCCGGTAAATGCCCCTTTGACGTGACCAAACAGCTCGCTTTCCGCCACGCTTTCCGGCAGTGCGGCGCAGTTAAGGTAGACCAGCGGGTTGGCCGCACGCGGTGAAGCTTCGTGAATGGATTTCGCCACCAGCTCTTTACCGGTGCCGGTCTCACCGAAGATCAGCACGTTCAAATCGGATGCCGCGACGATCTCAATCTCTTTTTTGAGCTGCACCATGCCTGGCGAGAGGCCAATCATCTCCGTATGCGCGACCTGTTCAAACGCCGCCGGGCTGCCGGGAAGAATATTCTGGCTTTCCAGCTGTTCAATCAGCAGAGCATTGTTCAGCGCCCCGGCCGCCAGGGCCGCAATCAGGCGCAACTCTTCGTCGCTGAAGGTATCGAACTGGTCCGGCGACATGCCGTCGAGGGTCAGCGCCCCAATCAGGTTTTGTCCGGCAAACAGCGGCAGGCCGATACAGGCGTGCACCTTCAGGCTCTCCTGTCCGGGTATAAGGCCGTCGTACGGGTCGGGCAGATCGCTGTCTGCCGGAAAACGCACCACGTCACCCGCCCGGGCGATGGTCTCCAGCCGCGGGTGGCCTTCCAGCGTAAAGCGTCGCCCGAGCACGTCCTGCGCCAGCCCGTCGATGGCCAGCGGAATAAACTGCCGTCCCTCGTAGCGCAGCAGCGCCGAAGCATCGCAGTCCAGCACGTGGCGCAGCGTGGAGATCAGCCGCTGAAAACGATCCTGATGCCCGATGCCGGTTTGCAGTTCAATGGCGATTTTCGCCAGCACGTCTACGGAAAAGCTCATGTCTGCCTCGCTGTCATTTTGACAATACATAGTGTCATATTGACATCTTTAACGATAGTCATAATGACTACCCATTCGGGGGGGGATAAAAAATTAATTCATAAAAATCAATAAAATAAAAGTTGGCACGCAAGTTGATATAGACAAAACATCTTTTTCAACACGCCGTATTATTTGAGGTTGCTATGTCTATTCTGGTTAAAAATAACATTCATTGGGTTGGTCAACGTGACTGGGAAGTGCGTGATTTTCACGGAACGGAATATAAAACGCTGCGCGGCAGCAGCTATAACAGCTATCTCATTCGTGAAGGTAAAAACGTACTGATCGATACCGTCGATCATAAATTCAGCCGCGAGTTCGTGCAGAACCTGCGCAGTGAAATCGATCTGAACGACATCGACTACATCATCATCAACCACGCGGAAGAGGATCACGCCGGGGCGTTGACCGAGTTGATGTCCCACATTCCGGATACCCCAATCTACTGCACCACCAACGCCATCGACTCCATCAACGGTCACCATCACCATCCGGAGTGGAACTTCCACACCGTGAAAACCGGCGACACGCTGGATATCGGTAACGGTAAACAGCTGATCTTCGTAGAAACCCCGATGCTGCACTGGCCGGACAGCATGATGACCTACCTGACCGGCGATTCGGTGCTGTTCAGCAATGACGCCTTTGGTCAGCACTACTGCGACGAACGCCTGTTTAACGATGAAGTGGATCAGACCGAGCTGTTTGAACAGTGCCAGCGCTACTACGCAAACATCCTGACCCCGTTCAGCCGTCTGGTGACGCCCAAAATCACCGAGATCCTCGGCTTCAACCTGCCGGTGGATATGATTGCCACCTCCCACGGCGTGGTGTGGCGTGAAAACCCCACCCAGATCGTTGAGCTGTACCTGAAATGGGCGGCGGATTATCAGGAAGACCGCATCACGATTTTCTACGACACCATGTCCAACAACACCCGCATGATGGCAGACGCCATCGCCCAGGGCATCAACGAGGTGGACCCAAACGTGGCGGTGAAAATCTTCAACGTGGCGCGCAGCGATAAAAACGAGATCCTCACCAACGTCTTCCGCTCTAAGGGCGTGCTGGTGGGCACCTCCACCATGAACAACGTGATGATGCCGAAAATTGCTGGCCTGGTGGAAGAGATGACCGGCCTGCGCTTCCGTAACAAACGTGCCAGCGCCTTTGGCTCCCACGGCTGGAGCGGCGGCGCGGTAGATCGTCTCTCCACCCGCCTGCAGGATGCCGGTTTTGAGATGTCCATGAGCCTGAAGGCCAAATGGCGCCCGGATCTTGACGCGCTGGAAGTCTGTCGTCAGCACGGCCGCGATATTGCTCGTCAGTGGGCGCTTGCACCGCTTCCTGGGGCCGCAGCACTCCCCGCCGAACAGCCGCAAACCTGTGCCGGGGCAGCCAGCGCCGATCTCGGTCCACGCATGCAGTGCAGCGTCTGCCAGTGGATCTACGACCCGGAACTGGGCGAGCCGTTGCAGGACGTGGCTCCAGGTACGCCGTGGAGTGAGGTGCCGGACAACTTCCTCTGCCCGGAATGTTCCCTCGGAAAAGACGTCTTTGACGAACTGGCAACGGAGGCAAAATGAGCAACGGTATCGTCATCATCGGCTCGGGCTTTGCCGCCCGCCAGCTGGTGAAAAATATCCGCAAACAAGACGCTAACGTGCCGCTGACGATGATCGCGGCCGACAGCATGGACGAGTACAACAAGCCCGATTTAAGCCATGTGATTAGCCTGAACCAGCGCGCCGACGATCTCACCCGCCAGACGGCGGGGGAGTTCGCGGAGCAGTTCAACCTGCGTCTGTTTCCGTACACCTGGGTTACCGATATTGACGCCGATGCCCACGTGGTAAAAGCGAAAGATAAAACCTGGCAGTACGACAAGCTGGTGCTGGCGACGGGGGCCTCTGCGTTCGTGCCGCCGGTTACCGGCCGCGAGCTGATGATGACGCTCAACAGCCAGCAGGAGTATCGGGCCAGCGAAACGAAGCTTCGTGATGCAAAACGGGTAATGATTGTTGGCGGCGGTTTGATTGGCACCGAGCTGGCAATGGATTTTTGTCGGGCGGGTAAAGCCGTCACCCTGGTCGACCACGCGGCAAGCATTCTGTCGGCCTTGATGCCTGCAGAAGTAAGCAGTCGCTTACAGCACCGTCTGACCGACATGGGCGTGCATCTGCTGTTAAAATCGCAACTGCAACATCTGACCGAAACCGAAGGCGGCATTCGCGCGACGCTTGACCGCCATCGCAGCCTGGAAGTCGATGTAGTGGTTGCCGCGACGGGGTTGCGCCCGGAAACGGCGCTGGCGCACCGCGCAGGCGCTGAAACAGGCCGTGGCGTGAAGGTGAATAGCTACCTGCAAACCACGCAGCCCGACATTTACGCCCTGGGGGACTGCGCGGAAATCAACGGCCAGGTACTGGCTTTCCTGCAGCCGATCCAGCTTAGCGCCATGTATCTGGCAAAAAACCTGCTCGGCAACAGCGCGCCGCTGAAATTACCGGCCATGCTGGTGAAGGTGAAAACGCCAGCATTGCCGCTGCATCTGGCAGGTGAAACCCAGCGCCAGGATCTGAACTGGCAGATCGCTGTGGAAGCTCAGGGAATGGTCGCGCGCGGCTCTGACGCCGATGGCCAGCTCCGCGCTTTTGTGGTTAGCGAAGATCGGATGAAGGAGGCTTTCGCGCTACTGAAATCGCTGCCCGCTTAACCCTTAACCTTTTACCACGCTTACTTAACCCTGGGATTTTATTAGCCGCAGCCCCGATGTCCCGGGGCTTTTTTTTACGTAATTTATTAGCAAGATAAATACAAAAGAGGTAAATCATCGCCATCTGTCCTTAACTTATTATTTGACTGAATATAAAAGAGTGAAAACCTTCATAAACAGCAAGATATGCATTCCATTTTTCCAGCAAAACGGCACCCTGCTTCGCTTTACCGGAACGACATCATGGCGATTTTACCCCTCAAACACAATGGTTTTAGCGCAGCACTCAGGAATGTATGACCAGCGCGTCGTAGCCGCGCCAGCGATAGTTGATCATGGAGATCAGCCAGCAGGCGACAAACAGCCCGACCACCACAAAACCGGCGTTGCCGAGGTTATCGTTGACGGCACCAATGCGATCCCAGATGCCGCCGCTGAGGGCAAATTTTTCCATCAGCAGCCCCAGCGCTTCCAGCCCGCCGATAAACACCGCCACCACCACAGAGGTACCGGTAATGGTCATGTTGTAGTAGAGCTTGCGCTGCGGCTTGTTAAATGCCCAACCGTAAGCCCCCACCATCAGCAGGTTGTCGAGGGTATCCACCAGCGCCATGCCGCTGGCGAAAAGCGCCGGGAAGATCATGATTGACCACACCGACATACCGTTTGAGGCGCTGGCGGCAGAGATCCCGAGCACGCCGATTTCAGTGGCGGTATCAAAACCAAGCCCGAACAGAAAACCGACCAGATACATCTGCCAGCTTTTGTTGACCAGGCGGAAAGTCGCGCCAAACAGCCAGTTCATTATTCCGCCCTGCGCCGGGAGGGAGATGTCTCCCTGCACCGCCTGCCCGTTTTTCAGCGCCTGAAAATTGCGCCAGACGCCGCGCAAAATCACCATATTGACTAACGCCATCGCCAGCAGGAACGTCGCGGAGACGGCCGTGCCAATCAGGCTGCCGGTTTCATGAAACCAGGCCATATTTTTCTGAAACGCGGTCGCCGTCGCGGCTATGGCGATGGAGGCCAGCACCACAATGGTGGAGTGCCCCAGTGAGAACCACGCCCCGACGCCTGAGGGGCGCTTGCCCTGCTGCATCATCTTGCGTGTCACGGTATCAATGGCCGCGATGTGGTCAGCATCCACCGCGTGACGCAACCCATAGCACCAGGCAAGCAGGCTTGCGGCCATTAACGCAGAACTGCTGCTAAAGGCGTTCCACGCCCAGCCCCACGCCAGAAGATTAGCTATTACCAGCGCCAGCAGCAGGAGCGCGGCGCGAGGTTCATTGCGTAAGCGTCGTAACATTTTACATCCTTTTTGAACATGACCGGGCTGCGGCTACCACCGCCTGCCCGAAGGAGATAGCCCCGTCACCCGCAGGCAGATGATGGGGAAAAAGAAGCGTGAAATCAGAGAGGTGTACCCGCAGACGCGCCCGCAGCAGGCGGTTATGCAACACGCCGCCGCTGAAACAGACGGTAGAGAGCGACAGGCGTCGGGCATGGTGTCGGGCTAACGCCGCCAGCCCTTTTGCCAGCGCGTCGTGAAAGGCCCACGCGCGCTCGCAGGGTTGCGCCTGCCAGGCCAGCCACTGCCGCCAGAAGAGCGCAAGGTTTTCAACCTGAAGCGTCACCGGGTGCTCAACACCCGGACACTGCGCGGCCAGCGCCTCCAGCCTGCAGGCGGCTTCGCCTTCATAGCGTTGTGTTTCAATACCCAGAGCACAGGCCACCGCATCAAACAACCGCCCGCAGGACGACGCCAGCGGCGCGTTAAGGCCGCGCTGAACGGCGGTCGCTAAAAGCGGCCAGTTTTGCGAACGTACGGCACGGGTTTCCGGGTAGCGTTGCCAGTCAGGAACAAACGCCAGACAGTGTGCCAGCAGATTTCGCCAGGGCTGCATGGCCGCGAGATCGCCGCCCGGCATCGCCACGGCGGGCAGGCCGCCCAGATGCTCGCACTCAAGGTAGTTCACCCGCAGACACTCCCCGCCCCACAGCGCGCCGTGCTCGCCCATGCCGATCCCGTCCAGCGTCAGGGCGATGGCGTCGCCACCGTCGAGCGGCCAGCCGTTTTCGGCAAGGCAGGCCGCGGCATGCGCGTGATGATGCAGTACGGTATCGACCGGCAGCGCCTGCTCCTGTGCCCAGTGCCGGGCGTGATAGCCAGGATGGGCATCGCACACCAGCCGCTCTGGCTGAAAGGCGTAGATCTGCTGCATCAACGACAGTGCTGAACGCCACTGGGCCTCGACACCGTCGTCACTGAGATCGCCAAAATGCTGGCTCAGCACCGCCTGGTTACCGCGCACCAGACAGAAGGTATTCTTCATGTCGGCACCGGTCGCCAGAATAGAGGGAACAGAGCTAAAACCGGCGGGTAACGTGATGGCATCCGGCACGAAACCGCGCGCCCGACGCAGCATGGCCCCGTCCTGATCCAGTACGGAATCGTCCATCCGCTGCAGGATGTCGCGGTTATGGAGCAGAAAACCGTCAGCAATCTCTGCGAGCTGTTCCAGCGCCTGGGGATTTTTGATGGCAGGCGGTCTGCCGCTGAGGTTGCCGGAGGTCATCACCAGCGGGCGTTGCGTCTCCTGCATCAGCAAATGGTGCAGCGGATTGGCCGGGAGCATCACACCGAGGCTATCCAGGCCCGGCGCGATGTCGTCCGGGAAGGTCGGCAGCCAGGCTTTGGGGATCAGCACGATGGGCGCGGCAGGCGAGCGCAGCCGTGTTTGCACCGGCTGCGGAAGGCCGTCGGCGTTCGGGATCATCACCGCCAGCGGTTTCCCCGGACGCTGCTTACGTGCCCGCAGCATTGCCACCGCCTGCGGGTTAAGCGCGTCGCAGGCCAGATGAAATCCGCCCAGCCCTTTGATAGCCACGATGCCACCGTTTTTCAGCATCTGCACCGCCGCGTTCAGCGCCAGCTCGCGGGTGACAACCCGATCGGCCGCACGCCACTCAAGCTCAGGCCCGCAGTCCGGGCAAGCCACGGGCTGGGCGTGAAAACGTCGGTCCGCAGGGTTGCGGTATTCCGTTTCGCACGGCGAGCAGAGCGGGAATGGCGCCATGGCCGTGGCCGGGCGGTCATACGGCATGGCGCGGATAATGGTAAAACGCGGGCCGCAGTGGGTGCAGTTAATAAACGGGTAACGATAGCGGCGCTCGTGCGGGTCGTTCATCTCCGCAAGGCACGCGGGACAGGTGGCGGCATCCGGTACAATCTGGGTGTCCATTGCTCCGCCCGCGCTGTGGCGAATGGTGAATGTCTCCGGCAGCGTTGACCAGTGGAACGGCTGCGTGTCGATACTCTCGATGCGCGCCAGCGGCGGGCAGTCCTGGCGCAGCCTCGCGGTGAAATGCCCCCCATTACCCGCGAGGCGCACCAGCACGCCCTCTCCGTCGTTGCAGACATCGCCGGTCAACTGCAGCGCCTGAGCCAGTTGCCAGACGAAGGGCCGAAAGCCCACGCCCTGCACCTTGCCACGCACCCGCAACTGTACGCCGTTACCGCCCATGACGGATCAGAACAGCAGAGATGAGGTGGTATCGAACGCTGCGCGACGGCGCTTTTCGGCGCTCATCTGCTCGAGCTTATCGCGATCCACGCAAACCAGCGCGTGTGTCGGGCAGGCCTCCATACAGGCCGGACCGGCGTCACGGTGATAGCAAAGATCGCATTTGTTGGCTTCGGCTTTTTCCGCCCGCACGTTCAGCCCCATGCCGCTGTTGCGGACCACCGGACGAACCACCACCTCCATCGCGCCATACGGGCAGGCGACCACGCAGGTTTTACAGCCGATACAGCGCGCCTGCATCACATGCACAAAGCCTTTTTCACGTTTGATTGCACCGTTAGGGCAGACGTTGGCGCACGGCGCATCTTCGCACTGACGGCAGATAGCGGCGGTGGAAATATTCACGCCTTTGATGACGTGGATCCGCGGCAAAAAGGTCTCTGGCGTAAGCGAAGCGCAATCCTGCTCCGCCTGATGAGACACCACGCACGCCACTTCACAGGTACGGCAGCCAATGCATTTACTGGCATCAGCCATAATAAAACGGTTCATCTGCTTCTCCAGCATTACAGTCATGCGCGGAGATATTCATAAACCGTGCCAGTTTTTAACTCGTTGATTTATAGTGATTTAGTAAATGACACCGGGGCTGTCATCGTCACTTCTGACGATGACAGCTGTCGACATCAGCGGTGCGGGCCGTCGATGACAGAGTCGCGCAGGATAAGCTCACCCGAGAAGGTTTGCTGATATTTAAACTCGCCGCCGTCGAGCATAAAAATCAGGCGGCTGATGGTCTCTTTAATCATCTCCGTGACCGGAATACGCACGCTGGAGAGCGAGGGCACGATGTAGGGCGCAATCGCCACATCGTCGAAGCCTACCACCGACACCGCATCAGGCGTGGCGACGCCGCTGTCGTGAAGCTGTTTCATGGCGCCAATCGCCATATCGTCGTTGCTCGCCACCAGCGCGGTAAAGGTTTCGCCGCGCGAGAGCAGCTCAGACACGGCCGCCGCGCCGCTGGCCGGGTTCCATTTGCCGTGGGCGATCAGCGTCGGACGCAGCGGGATCTGGTGCTGCGCCAGGGCATCTTTGTAGCCGGAGAGACGCTCCACGCCCGTGGGCGAATCCAGCGAGCCGGTGATAAACGCAATGTCACGGTGCCCTTTCTCAATCAGCTGTGACACCGCTTCCTGACAGGAGGCTTTATGATCTGACCAGACGCTGTGGCTGCTGTTTTTACGCAGGCGACGGTTCAGTACCATGATCGGCTGCTCGTATTTCTCGACGATCTCGTCCATCTCTTCCACGCTCAGAAAACGCGGATAGATAATGACCGCGTCACAGCGCATATCAAGCAGGTACTGGATGGCTTCGCGCTCTTCATCGGCGCTGTGCTTGCCGTCCGCCAGGATCAGCTGCCGCCCCTTCTCTTCCGTCATGCGGGCGGCGTGAAACAGCAACTCACTAAAATAGACGCCGTGATACAGGGTGTTGGTCACCACCAGTCCCAGCGTCTGGGTGCGTTTGGTCGCCAGGTTGCGCGCCAGCAAATTGGGGCGATAGCCGCTCTCTTCGATGGCCTGAAACACCCGGTCTTTGGTCTCCTGGCTGACATAGCCATTCCCCGACAGCACCCGGGAAACCGTCGCTTTCGAAACGCCTGCCCGCTTCGCCACTTCAAGCATCGTGGTCATGTTGTTATTCCCTTTCATACTGATGGCACGCAGTGTACTGCACTGCCAAACAATTGTCGCAACGACGCGCTCACGCTTTTTGAACCGTCTGGTGATCGCCATCACGAAATGAAAAAATGGTCAAAATGCGATCTTGTTTCATTCAAAGAAACTCATGATGATTATGTGGAACCGGTTTCCTACATACTCTCACAACGACAACAGGATCACATCCGATGGCCAAAAATTATGCCGCGCTGGCGCAAGACGTTGTCAGCGCGCTTGGCGGCAAAGACAACATCGTCGCCGTCACCCATTGCATGACGCGACTGCGTTTCGTCCTGAAAGACGAAACCGCTACCGATACCGCACGCCTGAAAAATATCAGCGGCGTACTGGGCGTGGTACGTAACGACAACCAGTGCCAGGTGATTATCGGCAATACCGTTTCTCAGGCGTACCGTGAGGTGGTGAGCCTGCTGCCAACCGACCTCCAGCCTGCCGTGCCGGAAGGCCCACAGAAATTGACCCTGCGCCGCATCGGTGCCGGGATCCTCGACGCGCTGATTGGCACCATGTCACCGCTGATCCCGGCGATCATCGGCGGCTCGATGGTCAAGCTGCTGGCGATGATCCTTGAGATGACCGGCGTGCTGGAGAAAGGCGCGCCGACGCTCACCATTTTGACCGTCATCGGCGACGGGGCGTTCTTCTTCCTGCCGCTGATGGTGGCAGCATCTGCCGCCGTGAAATTCAAAACCAACATGTCGCTGGCGATCGCCATTGCAGGCGTGCTGGTGCATCCGAGCTTTATCGAGCTGATGGCGAAAGCCGCGCAGGGTGAGCACGTCGAATTCGCGTTTATCCCGGTGACGGCGGTGAAATACACCTACACCGTGATCCCGGCGCTGGTGATGACCTGGTGCCTGTCGTATATCGAACGCTGGGTGGATCGCATTACGCCTGCGGTGACGAAAAACTTCCTCAAGCCGATGCTGATCGTGCTGATTGCCGCCCCGCTCGCCATCGTGCTGATTGGGCCGCTGGGGATCTGGATCGGCAGCGCCATCTCCGCGCTGGTCTACACCATCCACGGCTATCTGGGCTGGCTCTCCGTGGCGATCATGGGCGCGCTCTGGCCGCTGCTGGTCATGACCGGGATGCACCGCGTCTTTACCCCGACTATCATTCAGACCATTGCCGAAACGGGTAAAGAGGGGATGGTGATGCCGTCGGAAATCGGTGCCAACCTGTCGCTCGGCGGTTCATCCCTGGCGGTGGCATGGAAAACGAAAAACCCGGAGCTGCGTCAGACGGCGCTGGCCGCGGCGGCTTCCGCCATCATGGCGGGCATCTCTGAACCGGCGCTGTACGGCGTGGCGGTTCGCCTGAAACGCCCGCTGATTGCCAGCCTGATTAGCGGCTTTATCTGTGGTGCGGTGGCCGGTATTGCGGGGCTTGCCAGCCACTCAATGGCGGCGCCGGGGCTGTTTACCAGCGTGCAGTTCTTCGATCCGGCCAACCCGATGACCATTGTCTGGGTATTCGGCGTCATGGCGCTGGCGGTCGTGCTCTCCTTCGTGCTGACCCTGATATTAGGCTTTGAAGATATCCCGGTCGAAGACGAGGCTGAAAAAGCCCGCGCCCTGCAGAGCGCGCCGGTGCAGGCCAAAACCGCACAAGTTTAACCGTATAACGAGGTAGAAATGTCTGTTTTTCCACAAGGATTTTTATGGGGCGGCGCGCTTGCCGCCAACCAGAGCGAAGGCGCTTACCGTGAAGGCGGCAAAGGGCTGACCACGGTCGACATGATCCCTCACGGCGCAAACCGCCTGGCGGTGAAGCTTGGTAAGGAAAAGCGTTTTTCGCTGCGTGACGACGAGTTTTACCCAAGCCACGAGGCGATCGATTTTTACCATCGCTACAAAGAGGACATCGCCCTGATGGCGGAGATGGGCTTTACGGTGTTCCGCACCTCGATTGCCTGGAGCCGCCTCTACCCGAACGGCGACGAACCGCTGCCGAACAAAGAGGGCATTGCCTTCTATCGCGCGGTGTTTGAAGAGTGCAAAAAGTACAACATTGAGCCGCTGGTCACCCTGTGCCACTTCGACGTGCCGATGCATCTGGTGACGGAGTACGGCTCCTGGCGCAACCGCAAGATGGTGGATTTCTTCGCCCGCTACGCCCGCACCTGTTTCGAAGAATTTAACGGTCTGGTGAAATACTGGCTCACCTTCAACGAGATCAACATCATGCTGCACAGCCCGTTCTCCGGCGCGGGGCTGGTGTTCGAAGAAGGTGAAAACGAAGATCAGGTGAAATACCAGGCCGCGCACCACGAGCTGGTCGCAAGCGCGCTGGCGACCAAAATCGCCCACGAGGTAAACCCGGAAAACCAGGTCGGCTGCATGCTGGCGGGCGGGAATTTCTACCCTTACTCCTGCAAGCCGGAAGACGTATGGATGGCGCTGGAGAAAGATCGCGAGAACCTGTTCTTTATCGACGTGCAGGCGCGCGGCAGCTATCCGGCCTACTCCGCCCGCGTGTTCCGCGAAAAAGGGGTGGTGATTGTGAAAGATCCGGGCGACGACGAAATGCTGAAAAACACCGTCGATTTTGTGTCGTTCAGCTATTACGCCTCGCGCTGCGCGTCGGCCGATATGAACGCGAACAATACCAATGCGGCGAACATCGTCAAATCCCTGCGCAACCCGCATATTCAGGTGAGCGAATGGGGCTGGGGCATCGATCCGCTCGGCCTGCGCATCACCATGAACATGATGTACGACCGTTATCAGAAACCGCTGTTCCTGGTGGAAAACGGCCTCGGCGCAAAAGATGTCATTGATGAAAACGGCGAAATTAACGATGACTACCGCATCAGCTATCTGCGCGAGCATATCCGCGCGATGGGCGATGCCATTGAGGACGGCGTGCCGCTGATGGGCTATACCACCTGGGGCTGCATTGACCTGGTGGCGGCCTCAACGGGCGAAATGAGCAAGCGCTACGGGTTTGTCTACGTTGACCGCGACGATGCCGGAAACGGCACGCTGGAGCGCAAACGCAAGAAATCGTTCTGGTGGTATAAGAAGGTGATTGCGAGTAACGGGGGGGATCTGGCGTAGCCTGTTGCTTCCCCCTCACCCCGGCCCTCTCCCCACAGGGGAGAGGGTGTATTTTGTCCCCTATGGGGAGAGGGTTAGGGTGAGGGGCTGGAACCCACCCTTTCCAACCCACCCCGCAAGCCGTGAATAGACCACTTCCACTGCGGCTTTCACCGGCGGTGTCATCGGGTAATAAAATCCGACGATGTCCGGCTGAATGCCCAGAAACAGCACCTCGCCCACGTCCTCTTTGATCTGATCCACCAGATAGTTAAGCGGCATATTATGCGTGGTCATCATGAACATGTCGGCAATGTCGTCCGGGTCGATCAGGCGGATGTCCCCCGGGTTCAGCCCCATATCCGTAGCATCGACAATCAACAGCCGATCAGGGTGCAGCTCGCGGATGGCCACCACGTCGTTTTCCGGCGCGCTGCCGCCGTCAATCACCACCCAGTTGCCCTGCGGGTTCGCGGCACACATCTCTGCCAGCAGCGGGCCTGCGCCGTCGTCGCCCATCATGCTGTTGCCGACACACAGTAAAACGTCAGTCACGTAATCTCCTCACCATCAGGTAGATGGCACTTTCCTGATGAATATCATGCAGCATGCTGAGCAGCGTTTTGCTCCACGCCTGCTGTTCGGGGGTTTGCCGTTTCAGCGCCGCGTCAAACGCGTTCGCCAGCATCGCAATATGGTTGGCGTCGATAACGATCTCACCGTACTTCGGTACCCCTTCCATTTTGCGCCGCGCCGTACTGCCCTCTTCCAGCGTGGCGATCCACGCCAGATAGTCGGACCACGGGCAGCTCAGCGCCGCCTCCAGGCAGTCGATCACCCCGAGGTGATGCCCAATCGCCAGGCTGTAATAGACCACCTGCTGCGCCGCGTCCGGCGTGGCATCGTTCTCATCAATAAATTTACGGCTCAGCTGACTGAACACCACCGTCTCACTCATCGGATACGCGCCTCATCCACAATGCTGTTCAGGTTCGCCACAATCTCATTGAGACGCGGGTCGTTTTCCGCCTCCAGCCAGCGCGCCACCTGGTGCTCGCCCTGGCTCAGCAAGCGCAGGTAATCGTCGGCAATCTGGCGGCCATAGCGATAGCCCGCCAGCCTGCGCGCCGTGCGGTCGACCTTCACCCGCAGCGGCTGCACCATGTCCGGGTGCAGGATCATCGCAGGCTGATTGTCGGGTTCACCCGGTTCACGGGCATGGATTTTCTGCTCCAGCAGGCCGAGCGCCATGGCAAAGCCGTACAGCGTGGCGGCAGGCGTCGGCGGACAGCCCGGAATGTAGACGTCCACCGGCACGATTTTGTCGGTGCCGCCCCACACGCAGTAGAGGTCATGGAAGATGCCGCCGCTGTTACCGCACGCCCCATAGGAGATACAGATTTTCGGATCGGGCGCAGACTGCCAGGCGCGCAGCACGGGCGAGCGCATGGCGCGGGTGACGGCCCCGGTGAACAGCAGAATGTCGGCATGACGCGGAGACGGCACCACTTTGATGCCGAAGCGTTCGGCGTCAAACAGCGGTGACAGCGTGGCGAAGATCTCAATCTCGCAGCCGTTGCAGCCGCCGCAGTCCACGCGGTAAACGTAGGCCGAGCGTTTGATTTTTTTCAACAGCGACGCCTTCATGCTGGCGATGGACTCCTCCACCGTCATTGGCACCGGAATGCCCCGCTCGTCGCGCGGACCGAGTAAGTTTTCCATCAGCTGGTCTCTCTCATATGACGGGTGATATCGATGCGGTCGGACGGCAGCAGGCATTTCTGCCGTTTGCATTCCGGGCAGGTTTCAAAGCTTTCGCGATGATGCTCCGCGCGGGCGTCGCCGTTGTGCTTCAGCAGCGCGATGGCGTAGTCGATCTCTTTTTGTACGGCGAACGGACGTTTGCAGACGCGGCAGTTACACAGGGCAAAACGCGACTGCTGCAAAAAGTCTTCTTTCTTCCACACCGCCAGCTCGTACTCCTGAGACAGACGAATGGCGACCGTCGGGCAAACCTCTTCGCAGCGGCCGCAGAAGATGCAGCGTCCGAGGTTAAACTGCCAGGCCAGTTGGCCGGTTTTCAGATCCGTTTCCACCGTCAGGGCATTCGACGGACAGGCGTTGACGCAGGCCGCACAGCCGATGCACTGCTGCGGGTTGTGCTCCGGCTTGCCGCGAAAGTTTTTATCCACCGGCATCGGCTCCAGCGGGTAGCGGCTGGTGGGCGTGCCGGTTTTGATCACTTTTTTGATAAAGGTAAACATGACGAGTCCTTATTTCAGCGGCGAGTTCTTACGCTCGATGCTGTAGCGCTCAAGCTCTTTGTACGGCACCACCTGGCTTTTCTTCTTGCGCACGTCCACCACGGTCATGCGGTCGGTGCAGGAGTAGCACGGGTCGAGGCTGCCGATGATCAGCGGCGCGTCGGAGACCGTATTGCCGCGCAGCATATAGCGCAGGGTTGGCCAGTTGGCGTAGGTGGCCGCACGGCAGCGCCAGCGGTAAAGCTTCTGGTTATCGCCGGTCATGCTCCAGTGGATGTCGTCCCCGCGCGGCGCTTCGGCAAAGCCGAGGGCAAAGCGGTTCGGGATGTAGGTGAAGCCCTCCACCATCAGCGGGCCGCCCGGCAGGTTATCGAGCCCAAAGTCGATCATATTCAGCGCGGTGAAGACCTCGTTGATACGCACCTTCAGGCGGGAGATGACGTCGCAGCCCTGTTCGCTGTGTACGGTCATTGGCAGCAGGCCGTAACCGACAAACGGGTGATCGGCGCGGGTGTCGCGGGCGTGGCCGCTGGCGCGCACCATCGGGCCAACGTTGCTGAAGTCGCGGGCGATCTCCGGATCAAGACGGCCGATCCCCACGGTACGCTGCTCGATGTTGGGCGTGCTGAGCAGCATATCCACCAGCTCCTGCACGTCGCGACGCATCTGCTGTGCCAGCTGTCGGGTCTGGATCATGTCGTTTTTAAGCAGGTCACGGCGGATCCCACCGATCAGGTTCAGACCGTAGGTTTTACGCGCCCCGGTGAGGATCTCCGCCATCTTCATCGACGCCTCGCGCACGCGGAAGAACTGCATAAACCCGGAGTCGAAACCGACAAAGTGACAGGCCAGACCGAGATTCAGCAGGTGCGAGTGCAGACGTTCCACTTCCAGCAAAATGGCGCGGATCATCTGCGCGCGCTCCGGCACCACGATCCCCATGCCGTTCTCCACCGAGGTGGTATAGGCGGTGCTGTGGGCGAAGCCACAGATGCCGCACACGCGGTCCGAGAGGAATGTCACCTCGTTATAGCCCATCCGGGTTTCCGCCAGCTTCTCCATGCCGCGATGGACGTAGAACAGGCGGTAGTCGGCGTCGATAATGTTTTCGCCATCAACAAACAGGCGGAAGTGGCCAGGTTCATCAGAGGTGACGTGCAGCGGGCCAATCGGCACCACGTTGTTCTTTTTGTTGCCGAGTTCGTTAATGAACTCGTAGGTTTCGCTGTCGGTGGTTGGGGCCGGACGCTGGCGGTAATCCATGCTGTCCTTGCGCAGCGGATACAGTTCGTCCGGCCAGTCGTCCGGCAGCACCAGGCGGCGTTCATCCGGCAGCCCCACCGGCACCAGGCCATACATGTCACGCACTTCGCGCTCGCCCCAGACGGCGGCAGGCACGCGGGGCGTGACGGACGGGTACTCCGGCTTGTTCGGGTCGACTTCCACGCGTACGGTAAGCCAGCACTTCTCGCCCTGCTCCATCGACATCACGTAGTACACCGCGTAATTGCCGCACAGCTGACGCTCGTCATTGCCGAACAGCACCGACAGCCAGCCACCCTGCTGGTAGTAAAGAAATTCCACCACTTCCGGCAGATAGTTCACCTTAATGGTGACGGTTACCTGGTCTTTGGTCTGCCATCCTTCATCCAGCACAACACCCGGAAAAGCCTGATGCAACGCGGCGAGATACTGCTGACCTTTCTTTTCTTCAGACATAAATACTCTCTTTAATCACGCCACCAGCAAGGAGACGAACGCTAAAAATGCAAAACCAAAACCGGCCCAGGTGATGCGCGAGGTCGCGACAAAGCGCAGACGCGCCATGCTGTTTTCAAACAGGGCAATCACCAGTACGCCGACCAGCAGCTTGAGCGCGGCAACCACCACGGCCAATACCAGCCCCCCAGCGGAGAAGTGCGTCATCTGCCCCCACGGGAAGAAGACGCCAACAAACATCTGCAGGACCACCAGCTGCTTAAGGCTGATGCCCCACTTAAGCACCGCAAAGCCGTAGCCGCTGTATTCGGTGAGCGGCCCTTCCTGCAACTCCTGTTCGGCTTCTGCGAGGTCAAACGGCAATTTGCCCATCTCAATAAAGGTGGCGAACGCGCAGGCGCAAAGGGCCAGCACCAGCGGGAGGGTACGTGACACCGGCCAGTGGTAAACGGTGTGGGTGATAAAGCTGATATGGGTGGAACCCGCGACCTGCGCGGCCACCCACAGCCCCAGCAGCAGGATCGGTTCGACCAGCACGCCCAGCATCGCCTCGCGGCTGGCGCCGATACCGGTAAACGGGCTGCCGGTATCCAGGCCCGCAATAGCAAAGAAGAAGCGGGCAATGGCGAAGAGGTAAATCAGCGTAATCAGATCCCCAAGTGCAGGCAGCGGCGAGCCCACCGTCACCACCGGCAGCGCGGTGGCGATGGTCAGCATCACGCCGACCATCACGAACGGCGTCAGGCGGAAGACCCAGCCTGCGGCATCCGGCGCCACGCTCTGGCGGGAGAGCAGCTTGAAGAGATCGCGGTACTCCTGGAGCAAGCCAGGCCCGCGACGGTTGTGCATCCGGGCGCGCGCCACGCGCGTGATGCCCGACAGCAGTGGCGCAACGGCGAACAGCACCAGCGCCTGAAGTATTGCCAGTAACAGACTCATGTCAGGCTCCTCGTGAAATCACAATGACCACCAGCACCGCCAGCTCGATCAGCGCCAGACGGCGGAACAGCGCAGGTACAGCGGCGCTCTGCCAGCCCGGCATCCATCCCACCGGGTTCAGCCAGTGGCGCAGCTTCAGCACGGCAGCGAAGTTCTCTTTCACCGGCATGGCAAAACCGTGGGCGGTGATGACCATCGATTGTTCGTGTTCGTAGCCGCAGGCCCAGGCCGCGCCGCGCGAGCGGGAGGGGAGTCGGTCGCGCCTGAAGAACAGCATCAGGACAAACGGCAGCAGCGGTGCGGCAACCAGCAGCAGCGCCATCATCGGCTGGGAGACGCCGGTATGCGCCGTCGCCAGCGGCAGCGGAATGGCGTGGCCCAGCAGCGGCAGCAGCCAAGGCGCGGCAACCCCGCCCGCAATGCAGCACAGCGCCAGCGCGACCACGCTGGCACACATCAGTACCGGGGCGCAGCAGGCGTTTTCCGCTTCCCGCGTGCGCGGTGCGCCGAGGAAGGTGACGCCGTAGACTTTTGCCATACACATCACCGCCAGCGCCCCGGTTATCGCCAGCCCAACCGCCAGCAGCGGGCCGAGCAGTCGGGCGATAAAGGCGTCGCTCTGACCGAGCGCGAAGAAGGCCTGGTAGATCACCCACTCGCCCGCAAAGCCGTTCAGCGGCGGCAACGCGGCCATCGCCATCAGCCCGACCAGCATGGCGAGAGAAATCACCGGCATCTTTTTGCCAATGCCGCCGAGTTTTTCGATATCCCGATGACCGGTACGGAACCAGACGCTGCCCGCGCCCAGGAACAGGGTGCTTTTAAACAGGCTGTGGTTAACGAGGTGATACAGCCCCCCGATAAACCCGGTGGCAATCAGCGCCGGTTGATTAAGTGCCAGGCCGGTCACGCCTGCGCCGATGCCGAGCAGGATAATGCCGATATTTTCCAGGGTGTGGTACGCCAGCAGACGCTGAATGTTGTGCTCCATCAGCGCATACAGCCCGCCGACAAAGGCGGTAACCATACCTGCGATAAGCAGCGCGACACCCCACCACAGCGGCGGCTGGCCGCCGGTCAGGGTGATCGTCAGAATGCCGAACAGACCGACTTTCATCACCACGGTGGAAAACAACGCGGCGGCGGGTGCAGAGGCATTCGCGTGCGCCTGCGGCACCCAGCCGTGCAGAGGGATGATCCCGGCCAGCAGGCCAAAGCCCACCACGCCCAGCAGCCAGACGTCATTTCCCAGCGGCTGACCGTTAAGCGCTGCGAAGTCGAGCGTGTCGAAACGTTGCCACACCAGCCAGCAGGCCAGCGCCAGCAGCAGCGTGCCGAGGCGACCGAGCGCAAACCACAGCTTGCCGGAGGCGCTACATCCCGTCAGGAATACGCCGCAGAGCGCCATGATCTCCGCCATCACCACCAGCGCGCCGAGGTTGCTGGCAATGACGGTGCAGACCGCCGACGCCAGCAGCAGGTTAACCAGCAGACCATTCGCGCGGGTGTGCTGATGGCGGTGCCAGTCAATATTGAACAGGCTGATAAACACCCCGCACAGGCCAAAAGTCACCAGCCAGATGGCGTTCAGCGGCGTGAGCTGAACGGTATGACGGACGATCGGAATCATTGCTTCGGCGGTCTGGCCGCTGAGTAACACTGCCGTACCTGCTGCCAGCGTCATCAGGCTGCCCACCGCCCCGCCGATACCGGCGATCCAGCCGCTCAGGGTTTTATGGAATGACAGGAGCCACGCCAGCACAGCAGCGGCGGCAAAGTACGCCACGGCGCTGTTAATCATGAATATCGCGTTCATTTCGCCCCCTCGTTAAGCGCCTGAAGCAGAGAAAGATCGCCGACGTCGGTATTAATGGTCAGCTCGCGCTTGCGTTTGCTGGTGCGGGCAATATCGCGAATGTTGACCAGAATCAGCGCTTTGGTCGGGCAGGTGCGCACGCAGGCCGGGCCCTGCTCATCAAAGCTGCACAGGTCGCACTTCACCGCCACCGCACGCACGCCGGGCACCCAGTCAAGCAGCGTACTGACACGTGCCGGAGCCGGGGGAGCAGGTGGCGCTTTTGGAGTATTGGCATTCGCCGGAATATGCAGCGGACGGCTGCCGGAAAATTCAATCGCACCGAACGGGCAGGCTATGCCGCACAGCTTGCAGCTCACGCACAGGCTTTCGTTCAGCTGTACCGCGCCGTCAACGCGGGTGATGGCATTCACCGGGCAGACACCTGCGCACGGCGCATCTTCACAGTGGTGGCAGAGCTGCGGGGCAGACTCTTTTTCATTACGCATGACGCGCAGGCGCGGCATGGACTGGAGCCCGTGCAGGCGGTGCGTTTCCGAACAGGCCGCCTCACAGGTTCGACAGCCAATACAGACCGTCGAGTCAGCAATTACAAAACGGTTCACCGGGTCATCCTCTGGTGATAGTCATTTTTGACGAAAAACTGTCATGTCGACACTTTTCGACACGTGATGATCAGGCCACGTCCGCTGAGGCGTGTTCATCCATCAGCTGCTTCAGGTTGACCGGGAGATCGTGTTCAACGGCGGTGTACAGACCGTTATAAACCGGCGCGATTTTTTCCAGATAGTGCTCCAGCACCTGCTGGCGATCGCGGTTGCTGACGTGACCGTCAACCATGCCGTCGGCCATCAGTTGCGCCTTCGCAATACACTGTTTTTCACCCTCTTTTGTCTCGACGTAGTACTCAATGGTGTGGCTGTTGAAGGTGTCGGCCAGGGTGACGTAAATCGTGAAATGGCCGAACAAAACAAAGCGCATATCCCCCTGCGCCGCACAGCTCATGGCGTGGTGAAGACGGGCTTTGGAGAGGGTGATCCCCTGGACCAGTGAGTTGCAGTAAAGGTGCCACTGGTCCTGTAACTGCTGGTGACGCTGCGCGATGTAATCCGCTTTTTCGCTAATTTCCCAAATAGTCATAGAAGGTATCCGGTTAATGGAGATAGCGGCTGTTAAGCAGATTCCATGCCAGTTTTTAATGTTTTGATATTTAATGGATTTAATTCAAAACAGGCTGTCAACAAGAGGGTGTCGACGTGTCATTTCGACAGCGTTGACATCGTCACCCCCTAACCAAAACCAGGCTGGCATTGTTATTGCATTAACGGGGCAATTCATTAAGGAGGCGTCATGCACGAAATCACCCTCTGCCAGCGGGCACTGGAACTCATCGAACAGCAGGCAGCGCAAAACCACGCGACGCGCGTGACCGGCGTCTGGCTGAAGGTCGGGGCCTTTTCCTGCGTCGAAACCAGCGCCCTCACCTTCTGTTTTGAGCTGGTGTGCCGCGGCACGCTGGCGGAAGGCTGCGAACTTCATATTGAAGAGCAGCAGGCGGAGTGCTGGTGCGAGCAGTGTCAGCAGTATGTCACCCTGCTGTCGTCGAAGGTCCAGCGCTGCCCACAGTGTCAGCACACCGGCCTTCGCATCGTGGCGGATGACGGGATGCAGATCCAACGCCTTGAAATCGAGAAGGAGTAAAGTATGTGTAGTACCTGCGGTTGCGCCGAAGGCAACCTGTATATCGAAGGGGATGAACACCGTCCTCACTCCGCGTTTCGCACCGCCCCTTTTACCCCCGCACCGCGTCCGGCAGCGGTACTCACCGGCATTCGCTTTGCGCCTCAACGCTCCGATATGGGCGATCTTCATTACGGCCACGGCGAGGCGGGTACCCATGCGCCGGGCATGAGCC
Organism: Enterobacter cloacae complex sp. SHL021; assembly: GCF_049237765.1. Taxonomy (NCBI): domain Bacteria; kingdom Pseudomonadati; phylum Pseudomonadota; class Gammaproteobacteria; order Enterobacterales; family Enterobacteriaceae; genus Enterobacter; species Enterobacter cloacae complex sp. SHL021. The sequence continues at coordinate 47,726 of NZ_JBMKJG010000007.1, forward strand.
AGCGCCAGATGCTGAACGTGGAAATCAACGTACTCGATAAAAACAACCAGATCGCCGCCCGCAACCGCGCCCGGTTTGCCGCACGTCAACAACTGGTGCTCAACCTCGTCTCCAGCCCCGGCTCCGGCAAAACCACGCTGCTGACGGAAACGCTCAAACGCCTGAACGAACGCGTCTCCTGCGCGGTGATAGAAGGCGATCAGCAAACGGTCAACGATGCCGCCCGTATTCGTGAAACCGGCACCCCGGCGATTCAGGTCAATACCGGTAAAGGCTGCCATCTGGATGCGCAGATGATTGCCGATGCCACACCGCGTCTGCCGCTGGCGGATAACGGCATTCTGTTTATCGAAAACGTCGGCAATCTGGTCTGCCCGGCCAGCTTCGATCTCGGGGAGCGGCATAAAGTGGCGGTCCTCTCGGTGACCGAAGGAGAAGACAAGCCGCTCAAATATCCGCATATGTTTGCCGCCGCGTCGCTGATGCTGCTAAACAAAGTCGACCTGCTGCCGTACCTGAATTTCGACGTGGATAAATGCCTGGCTTATGCCCGTGAAGTGAACCCGGACATTGCGATCCTGCTGGTCTCCGCCACACGCGGCGACGGCATGGCGCACTGGCTAAACTGGCTGGAGAGTGAACGATGTGCATAGGCGTCCCCGGACAAATCCATTCCATTGACGGAAACCAGGCCAAAGTGGAGGTCTGCGGCATATTGCGTGACGTCGATTTAACGCTGGTGGGCAGCACCGATGAGACGGGCGTCTCGCGCCTTGGTCAGTGGGTGCTGGTACACGTGGGGTTTGCCATGAGCGTGATTAATGAAGCGGAAGCGCGCGACACGCTGGATGCCCTGCAGAACATGTTCGATGTGGAGCCGGACGTCGGCGCGCTGCTGTACGGCGAGGAACGGTAATTATGCGTTACGTTGATGAATACCGCGCACCTGAGCAGGTGATGCAGCTTATCGGTCATCTGAAAACGCGGGCCGCCCTGCTGAAACACACGGCGGAAAAGCCGCTGCGGATCATGGAAGTCTGCGGCGGGCACACCCATGCCATTTTCAAATTTGGCCTCGATCAGCTGCTGCCGGACAACATAGAGTTTATCCACGGCCCGGGCTGCCCGGTTTGCGTGCTGCCCATGGGGCGCATCGACAGCTGTATCGAGATCGCCAGCCAGCCTGACGTCATTTTCTGTACCTTTGGCGACGCGATGCGCGTGCCGGGGAAAAAGGGCTCGCTGCTGCAGGCCAAAGCGTGCGGCGCGGATGTGCGCATCGTGTACTCGCCGATGGATGCCCTGAAGCTTGCAACCGATAACCCTGGCCGAAAGGTGGTATTTTTCGGGCTGGGTTTTGAGACCACCATGCCCGCTACGGCGATCACGCTGCAGCAGGCAAAACGCAGCAACGTCACCAATTTTTTCTTTTTTTGTCAGCACATTACGCTTATTCCGACGCTGCGCAGCCTGCTGGACGCCCCGGACAACGGCATTGACGCGTTCCTGGCACCGGGCCATGTCAGCATGGTGATCGGTACCCGGGCCTACGGCTTTATCGCTGACGATTACCATCGCCCGTTAGTCGTCGCTGGTTTCGAACCTCTTGATCTACTGCAAGGCGTCACCATGCTGGTTGAGCAGAAAATAGCAGCCCTGAGCGCGGTGGAAAATCAGTACCGCCGCGTGGTGCCGGATGCCGGAAATGAACGGGCGCAGCAGGCGATAGCTGACGTATTTAGCGTTGAGGGCGACAGCGAGTGGCGCGGGCTGGGGTTGATTGCTGAATCCGGCGTGCGCCTGACCCCAGCCTACCGGTCGTTTGATGCAGAAACGCATTTCCGCCCACAGCCACAACAGGTTTGCGACGATCCCCAGGCCCGCTGCGGCGAGGTCCTTACCGGAAGATGTAAACCCCACCACTGCCCGTTATTTGGCAACACCTGTAACCCGCAAACGGCATTTGGCGCGCTGATGGTCTCTTCCGAAGGGGCATGTGCCGCGTGGTATCAGTACCGCAACCAGGAGAGTGAAGCATGAACACGGTTGAAATGGCACACGGCAGCGGCGGTCTGGCGATGCAGCAGCTGATAAACCGGCTGTTTATGGAGGCCTTTGATAACCCCTGGCTCGCCGAGCAGGAAGACCAGGCCCGCATTGACCTCGCTTCCCTCACCGCCCAGGGCGACAGGCTGGCCTTCTCCACCGACAGCTATGTGATTGACCCGCTGTTCTTCCCCGGCGGCGATATCGGCAAGCTGGCCGTCTGCGGTACCGCGAACGATGTCGCCGTCAGTGGTGCCATTCCGCGCTACCTCTCCTGCGGATTTATCCTTGAAGAAGGTTTGCCGATGGAGACGCTCGCGGCGGTGGTCAGCAGCATGGCGCACACCGCGCGAGAGGCAGGGATTGCTATCGTCACCGGCGATACCAAGGTGGTGCAGCGCGGCGCGGCGGATAAGCTCTTTATCAACACCGCCGGGATGGGGGCGATCCCTGCCGATATTCACTGGGGCGCGCAGCAACTGGCCGTGGGCGACGTGCTGCTGGTCAGCGGCACGCTGGGCTGTCACGGGGCGACCATCCTTAACCTGCGCGAAGGGCTGGGGCTGGACGGGGAACTGCGCAGCGACTGCGCGGTGCTCACCCCGCTTATCCAGACGCTGCGGGCGATCCCCGGCGTGAAAGCCCTGCGGGATGCCACCCGTGGCGGCGTCAATGCCGTGGTGCATGAGTTCGCGGCCTGCTGCGGCTGCGGTATTGAACTTACTGAGCGCAGTCTGCCCGTTAAGTCTGCGGTTCGCGGACTGTGCGAGCTGCTGGGACTGGATCCGCTCAATTTTGCTAATGAAGGCAAGCTGGTGATAGGCGTTGAGCGCGCCGCGGCCGAAGCCGTACTTGAACAGTTGCGGGCGCATCCGTCAGGAAAAGAGGCCGCGATAATTGGTGAGGTGGTTGAGCGCAAAGGGGTGCGCCTGGCCGGACTGTATGGCGTGAAGCGCACGCTGGATCTGCCGCACGCGGAACCGTTACCCCGCATTTGCTAGAACCGCGCGAAAAACGGTCAGCACGGAATTTATTTTTTTGCCCGTTTCTACTGGAAAGCACTATGCCGTATACACCGATGAGCGATCTCGGACAGCAGGGTCTGTTCGACATTACGCGAACACTTTTACAGCAGCCCGACCTGGGTGCGCTGAGCGATGCCCTGACGCGCCTGGTCAGGCAATCTGCACTGGCAGACAGCGCCGCCATTGTGCTCTGGCATAGCGGGAGCCATCGTGCGAGCTACTTCTCCACACGAGAAAACGGAAAAGCGTTTGAATACGAAGACGAAACGTATCTCGCTCACGGGCCGATACGCCGTATTCTTTCCCGGCCGGAAGCGCTGCACTGCAATTTTGAGGAGTTCCGTCAGGCGTGGCCGATGCTGGCCCGGAGCGCCTTATATCAGCCGTTTGGTCATTACAGCCTGCTGCCGCTGGCGGTGGAAGGCCACATTTTTGGTGGCTGCGAGTTTATCCGTAATACCGACCAGCCATGGAGCGAGGCGGAATATGAGCGTCTGCACACCTTTACCCAGATAGTGGCCGTCGTCGCCGAGCAGATCCAAAGCCGCGTCAGCAATAATGTGGATTACGACCTGCTGAGCCGTGAGCGTGACAACTTCCGCATTCTGGTGGCAATCACCAACGCCGTGCTCTCCCGTCTCGACATGGATGAGCTGGTCAGCGAAGTGTCGAAGGAGATCCATCACTACTTCAAAATTGACGCCATCAGCATTGCCTTGCGCGGCCATCGCAAGGGCAAGCTCAACATCTACTCCACGCACTATCTCGACGAAGCGAACCCGGCCCATGAGCAGAGCGAGGTGGATGAAGCGGGAACCCTTTCTGAACGGGTGTTTAAAAGTAAGGAGATCCTGCTGCTCAATCTCAGCGAGCAGGATGTGATGGCGCCTTACGAGCGAATGCTGTTTAACATCTGGGGCAACAAAATCCAGACCCTGTGCCTGCTGCCGTTGATGTCCGGTAACACCATGCTGGGCGTTCTGAAGCTGGCGCAGTGTGAGGAAGGGGTGTTCACCACCGCCAACCTGAAGCTGCTGCGTCAGATTGCCGAGCGTATCTCCATCGCGCTGGATAACGCGCTGGCGTATCAGGAGATCCACCGTCTGAAAGAACGGCTGGTGGATGAAAACCTGGCGCTGACGGAACAGCTTAACAATGTCGACAGCGAGTTTGGCGAAATCATCGGACGCAGCGATGCCATGTACAGCGTGCTCAAACAGGTCGAAATGGTCGCGCAAAGCGACAGTACAGTGCTGATCCTGGGCGAAACCGGTACGGGTAAGGAGCTGATTGCCCGCGCGATCCACAATCTCAGCAACCGCAACAGCCGCCGGATGGTGAAAATGAACTGTGCCGCCATGCCTGCGGGTCTGCTGGAAAGCGATCTCTTTGGCCATGAGCGCGGCGCGTTTACCGGTGCCAGCAGCCAGCGCCTGGGCCGTTTCGAACTGGCGGATAAAAGCTCGCTGTTCCTCGACGAAGTAGGCGATATGCCGCTGGAGCTACAGCCTAAACTGCTGCGTGTGCTGCAGGAACAGGAGTTCGAACGTCTTGGCAGCAATAAGCTGATTCAGACCGACGTGCGGCTGATTGCCGCCACCAACCGCGATCTGAAAAAAATGGTCGCCGACCGCGAGTTTCGCAGCGACCTCTACTATCGCCTGAACGTGTTCCCGATTTGCCTGCCGCCCCTGCGCGAGCGCCCGGAAGATATCCCGCTGCTGGTCAAAGCGTTTACCGCCAAAATTGCCCGCCGGATGGGACGCAACATCGACAGCATTCCCGCCGAGACGTTACGCACCCTTTCCTCGATGGAGTGGCCCGGCAACGTGCGCGAGCTGGAAAACGTCATTGAGCGTGCGGTGCTGCTGACGCGTGGTAATGTGCTGCAACTCTCCCTGCCGGAGGTTTCTCTGCCGGACTCTCCCGCGGCCGCGACCGACGTGGCCCAGGACGGGGAAGATGAATATCAATTGATCGTCCGCGTGCTGAAAGAGACCAACGGCGTAGTGGCCGGGCCGAAAGGGGCAGCCCAGCGTCTGGGGTTAAAACGCACCACCCTGCTGTCGCGCATGAAGCGCCTTGGAATAGATAAAGAGAGCCTGATTTAAGGCGCATTCCGGCGGTGCTTTCTGGCACCGCCTTTTGTCACCCTGCGTTATTGTCCCTCATTGACACACAATATTTTCCTCTGTATAAAATTCCGCCTTAATAATGAGTTTCATTTGCATCAAAAATAACTTTAATGAAGGGTAGCGTTTAATGAAGAAGGTCATCTGCGCGTTAGGCCTGGCGGTTGCGTCGGTCAGTTCTGCTCTGGCAACCACTTATCCTCTGACCATTGAAAACTGCGGTTATAAAGAGACCTTCACCAAAGCGCCGGAACGCGTCGTGGCCCTTGGTCAAAATACCGTTGAGATTTTGCTTCTGCTGGGCCTGGAAGATAAGGTGAAGGCCAGCGCCTTCTGGCCGACCAAAGTGCTGCCGCAGCTGGCGGAACAGAATGCCAAAATCAAAACGCTCACCGTCGAAATTCCTACGCTGGAATCTATCCTTGCGCAAAACCCCGATTTTGTTCCTGCACAATTGCCGCTGCTGCTCGGGCCAGAAAGTAAGGTCGCAAAACGTGAGGATCTGGCTACCGTCGGCGTGAACAGCTATTTATCACCGGGCATGTGCGCCACTAAAAAAGCCTCGGGCGATATGTACGGCAGCCGCCAGAAGCTGTGGGACATGACATACCTTTATAAAGAGATTGAAGATTTCGCCAAAATTTTCAACGTTGAAGACCGTGGTCAGGCCGTTATCGCCAGCTTCAAAAAACGTGAGGCAGACCTGCGCAAAGAATTTGGCAAAAGCAAAAAAGACCTCTCCTTTGTGTTCTGGTTCTCAAGCGCCTCCCCTTCTGCAGATGCCTACGTGGGCGGTAAAAACAGCGCCTCAGGCTTTATCGCTGACGTACTGGGTGGCCATAACGCCATCACCGCCGAGGCCGAATGGCCAACCGTGGGCTGGGAAAGCATCATTGCCGCTAACCCGGACGTGATTGTGGTCTCAAGCCTTGACCGTAACCGCTGGGCGCTGGATAACGCGGAAGAGAAAATCAAATTCCTGAAAAGCGATCCGGCCGTCAGCCAGCTTGATGCCGTCAAAAAAGGCCATATCGTGGTGATGGACGGCCAGGCAATGAACCCGACAATCCGTACCATTTATGGCGCTGAACAGGTGGGCGAACAGCTCAGAAAACTGGGGCTGAACTGATGACGGCAGCCGTACTTCAGGCCCGACAGGGCCTGTTCCTGACCACTTCCGCCCTGCTGGCTATCGTCCTGCTGTTTCTGGTGATCGCCCTAGGTGTAAGCGTCGGAGAGTTGTCGATTCCGCTGTCCAATGTCTTTTATGCTATCGGTAATAAGCTGGGGCTGACCGCGGTTCCGCTCAACCGCATCTATGAGAGCGTGATCTGGGACTTCCGCCTGAGCCGCGCGCTGGTGGCGGCCTGCTGCGGCGCGGGGCTGGCTATCTGCGGCGCGGTTTTGCAGAGCCTGCTGAAAAACGCGCTGGCTGAACCTTACGTGCTCGGCGTCTCTGCGGGGGCGTCCACCGGCGCGGTTTCCGTCGTGGTGCTGGGGATGGGGACCGGCGCGGTGTCGCTCTCTGCGGGCGCGTTTGCTGGCGCATTCGCCGCCTTTGCGTTTGTCGCCTTTCTGACCAACGGCGCGCGCGGCGGCAACGAGCGCACCATTCTGGCGGGCGTAGCCGCCTCTCAGCTCTTCAACGCCATCACCGCCTATACCATCAGCACCTCTGCCAGCGCGCAGCAGGCGCGTGATGTGATGTTCTGGCTGCTGGGCAGCTTTAGCGGTGTACGCTGGCCTGAATTCCATCTGGCACTGGTTGTGGTGCTGATTGGGTTAGCCATTTGCCTCTACTATTCCCGGGCGCTGGATGCCTTTACCTTTGGTGACGATGCCGCGGCCTCGCTGGGGATTGCCGTCCCCTGGGTGCGCCTGGCGCTCTTTACCACCACCGCATTGATCACCGCAACCATCGTCAGCATGGCGGGCTCAATCGGCTTTGTCGGGCTGGTGGTTCCGCACGTCATGCGTTTCTTGTTCGGTCCTCTGCATCGAACCCTGCTGATTGCCAGCGCACTGGCGGGGGCGATCCTGATGGTGCTGGCAGATATCGCCTCGCGCATGCTGATTGCCCCGCAAAGTCTGCCCGTCGGGGTGGTAACCGCCCTGGTTGGCGTGCCGTTCTTTGCCGTGATCATCTACCGCTCAAGGAATAAGTAATGAGTATCTGCGCTGAAAATATTACCTGGAAGGTAGGCAAAAAGGTCATCGTCAATAACGTGTCGCTCAAGGTGGCGCGCGGTGAAACGGTAGGACTGCTTGGCCCTAATGGTTGCGGTAAATCATCGCTTCTGCGCATTCTGGCTGGCCTGCGCCGCCCGGATGCGGGCTGTGTGACGCTGGACGGTCAGGACATTTCCCGCATCGCCAAAAAGCAGCTTGCGCGCCGGGTGGCCTTCGTTGAACAGCACGGCATGACCGATGCCAATATGCGCGTTCGCGATGTCGTCAAACTTGGTCGCATCCCGCATCACTCCCCGTTCTCGAACTGGAGCAAGCAGGATGACGAGACCGTTACCGCCGCCCTGCAGCGGGTGGATATGCTGGAAAAAAGCGATCAGGGCTGGCTGAGCCTCTCCGGCGGGGAGCGCCAGCGCGTGCATATCGCCAGGGCGCTGGCGCAGACGCCTACAGAAATTTTGCTGGATGAACCGACCAACCACCTGGACATTCACCATCAGATGCAGCTGATGCACCTGATAAGCGACCTGCCGGTGACCAGCATTGTGGCTATTCACGATCTCAACCATGCATCGATGTTCTGCGATTCGCTGATTGTGATGCAGCAGGGGCAAATCGTGGCCACCGGAACGCCGCAGGAGATCCTCTCTGAGGCGTTGCTCTGGGACGTTTTTCGGGTCAAAACCAAAATCGAGATCTCGCCGTTCCATGGCAAAAAGCACATTCACTTTATCGTTTAAGCGCCCGTAACATGATGCCCCTGCGCCCTGCCACAACGCTCTGGCCGCCCGTCTTACTGGGCAGCCAGTTTGTGTTTAACATCGGTTTTTACGCGGTCGTCCCCTTCCTGGCGATCTTTTTGCGCGACGACATGCTGCTTTCCGGCGGCCTTATCGGGCTGATTCTGGGGCTGCGTACCTTTTCGCAGCAGGGGATGTTCATCGTCGGCGGTGCGCTCTCAGACCGCTTTGGTGCCAAAATCATTATCCTCTGCGGCTGCGTCATCCGCGTTGCGGGTTATCTGCTGCTGGCATTTGGACACGCGCTCTGGCCCATCATCCTTGGCGCCTGTCTGACCGGCATTGGCGGCGCGTTGTTCTCTCCCTCCATCGAAGCGCTGCTGGCCAGGGCGGGTACGCATAGCGAGACTAAAGGTCAACGCAGCCGTGCAGAGTGGTTTGCGCTGTTTGCCGTCTGCGGTGAACTCGGCGCGGTGCTGGGCCCGGTTGTCGGGGCGTTGCTCACGGGGCTGGGGTTTCGCCAGGTGGCGCTGGCGGGGGCGGGGGTCTTCGTCGTCGCGCTGATTGTGCTCTACTTCTGCCTTCCGGCTGCGCAACACAGCAAGCAGGCACTCAATATTGTTCCCTGGTGGACAACCTTCCGTCAGCCGCGCTTTGTCGCCTTTATCATCGCCTACAGCTCGTGGCTGTTGAGCTACAACCAGCTCTATCTGGCGCTGCCCGTAGAGATCCAGCGTGCCGGTGGTAACGAGAAAGATCTCGGCCCCCTGTTTATGCTGGCCTCTGTGCTGATCATCACCTTGCAGCTTCCGCTGGCCCGCTTTGCACGACGCGTGGGCGCGGTGAGAATTTTGCCGGTGGGCTTTTTACTGCTCTCGGCATCTTTTGCGAGCGTGGCGGTGTTCGCCCCGACGGTGCCGCCGGAAGGCTGGCTGCGCTTGCTGCCGTCGGTATGTTTTGTGGCGCTATTAACACTTGGGCAAATGCTGCTGGTGCCCTCGGCGAAAGATCTGGTTCCACGCTTTGCGGAGGAATCGACACTTGGCGCGCACTACGGCGCACTCGCCACCGCAGGCGGTGTTGCGGTGCTGCTGGGGAATTTGCTGTTTGGCAGTCTGCTGGATCGTGCGCTTGTGCCTTCGCCGCAGGCGATGTTCCCCTGGCTGCTGCTGGCCCTGTTCCCGCTATGCAGCGCGATCGCCATGAAGATCATTTGTCGCCCTTTCACACGCTGAGACGGTTACTTTTTCGGGCGATACTTTTCCGGTAATTCCGGTACCGGGCGACGATCGTCAAGCAGATGGCGTACCGTCAGAATGGGGTGACGCCACAGCATGCGGGGCCCCGCCCAGCGCATAATCTGCTTCATCTCTTCACGCCGGGCGGGCTGGTAGCAGTGTACCGGACACTGTTTACAGGCCGGTTTTTCCTCACCAAAGACGCACTTATCCAGACGCTTATCTGCATAGGCATTCAGCGCCTGATAATGCCCCTCTTCCTGAGAAGCCTGCGGGCACTGTTTTTCATACAGAGCGATCATTCTGGCGATCGTCTTTTTTTCCCGTGAAATACGTTTACCAGACATAGCGGCTCACCGACTAAAAACATGCATTAATAATACTCCTTTATCTGCCACTTTTCAGTCGTTGCATTTCGTTTTCTGAAGCCGCCTTCCACTATTAAGCCCACCCCCACCCTTTTTTACTGGTATTTTATACAGGCATTAACAACACGCGTCGCTCATCGTTACGGAGGCTATATGCAAGAGATCGCCACGACCAAACACTATCGCCACTTAAAAGTCGGTTATTTCAGAAAGCGTCACGAAGACCGGAAGACCAAAATCCCGCGACGTTACAGCGTACATGCGGCGTTGAGCTTAAAAGGCGACTGGCTGGAGCAGGCAGGGTTTACTACCCACTCTCAGGTCAGGGTGGGGGTTGAACAGGGGAAAATTGTCATCGAACTACTGAAAGAAGATCTCAGCGAGAGCAGAAGAAAATAGGACGCTTACCGACGGTAAATAGAAACCCTCTGGGCCCTTGTTTCAGAATGGTATAGTTCAATTTATGGTTCGGATAAATAAAGAAATCAGGCAATACGTCGCCGAGTACATTATCCGGCAGGGAGTCTTCATTAACCTCATGGATCTTCACGGAGGTAAACTGGAAAGAGTCTTTGTTTTCGGTCCAGATATAAGACACATCCCGGCGGATAGAGGCTATCGCCTTCTCATTTTTAAAATATGTCCCGCTTAGCGCGATGACCCCGGTCTGCTTTTGCATGGTGTACATAAAATCCAGCGTCAGGTTTGCGCGGGCATCTTCATGGTAAACAACAACAGAAACTGAACAGGCTTCCGTATTTTGTTTTTTTTCTAAGTGATAATGATAAAGCCAGGACGTCAGCGCCCCAACGGCAAACAGGACGAGACACAGGATGGCAGTAGACTTTTTAGTCACTGATTGTACCCCCTAAAATAAAGCGTAACGCATCCTGCATCTTCTTCTTGCTCATACGGTTTTCTGCAAATGAGTACAGAAAGTGCCGGAGCCGTGCTGGATGAAGAGAAGTAGGCCCAGGGGTATTTTTTACAATCGAGCCCTGTTCGCATGATAATTTGCTTATAACGCGTGAAGTTACCCCTGCTTTTAATATCATCGTTTCGTGAGAAAAAATGGCAGCCATTTTCCGTACTGCTTATGGTGTAGTCTTTAAAAAAGTCTTTTCTGGAATAGTCATGGACCGCCAGATGAAGAATAAAATAGCCCAGCCCAAAAGAGAGGGCCATAAAAAGCAGTGGAAGATAGCGACGATAGTGATGACGCGGGGTCTTATCTTTCACCTGAACGGCAGCAGTTTCCGCAATCACCTCTTTCGAGCCGCTGACAGGCTGGGCTTCTGCTATCGCGCTTTCTGATTCTGTTACGTCGTTTTCAATTCGGCTGACCTTAACTTCTTTTTTAATCTGGAACCCTTTTCTGGGTACCGTGGCAACCAGCGTGTCGTCAGTCTCTCCCGTCGTGCGCAGCCCACGCCGGATAATGGAGATATTCTGATAAAGGGTATTGGCCGGAACTAACATTCCGTCTTCACCCCAAACTTTAGTGAAGAAATCCCTTTGATTAACCACTTCCGGGGCGGACTCAAGCAGAAGAACCAGGCAACGACTGGCTGGCGTCGTCAGAATGACGCTCAACTCCGGTCGGGTCATAGAGACAAGAAAGTTTTTCTCTGGACAAAATTTAATATTATCGTTAATTATCCAGAACATATGAGACTCACTATGCAATAAACAGAATCAGAAAACTGTTGCCAGAGTTAGCAAGTATACTCTGCGAATATTCCTTGTCAAAGCAGTAAGTTATGGTGTTTGTTCAGCAGTAACACCGAAATAAAATAATATGAGCATAATAGAATATTATCCCCACATCGAAGACAAATACGTTTCTGAAACAGAAAAAAAGGATGACGTTATATTCTGACGCCTTTATTCCCGTTTACGTTTAATGCGCAAGGAATATCGCGCGGTGTTCCTTTAGCGTTACCGGACCAGCGTGCCTGTCGCAATTGCGGCAAGACAGGCCCACGTCTTCAGTATCGCTGGAATCAGGTACGCATTTTAGTCGAAAGAGCCTGCACGTCTGTTTTCCTGTCCAGCAGAGTCCGTTATCATGGTCCGTGAACGATTCATGATAAGAAACGCAGGCTGTCATGCGTTCCAATGAGAGAGTAAGAAACCTGACAATAAAAAAGACAACTCATTGAAATTGAAAAAAAATGGACACGGTAACCTAATGAGTACACTTGAAAATTTTGACGCCCATACCCCAATGATGCAGCAGTACCTGAAGCTGAAAGCGCAGCATCCGGAAATCCTGCTGTTTTACCGCATGGGCGATTTTTACGAGCTGTTTTATGACGATGCTAAACGGGCATCGCAGCTGCTCGACATCTCTCTGACCAAACGTGGCGCATCGGCAGGTGAACCCATCCCGATGGCAGGCATTCCGCATCATGCGGTAGAAAACTACCTGGCCAAGCTGGTGAATCAGGGCGAGTCGGTTGCCATCTGTGAGCAGATCGGCGATCCGGCCACCTCAAAAGGCCCGGTTGAACGCAAGGTCGTGCGTATCGTCACGCCAGGCACCATTAGCGACGAAGCCCTGCTCCAGGAGCGTCAGGATAACCTGCTGGCGGCCCTGTGGCAGGACGGCAAAGGGTTTGGTTACGCCACGCTGGATATCAGCTCCGGGCGTTTTCGTCTGAGCGAGCCGGCTGACCGGGAAACCATGGAAGCCGAGCTGCAACGCACCAACCCGGCGGAACTGCTGTATGCCGAAGATTTTGCCGAAATGGCGTTGATCGAAGGTCGTCGCGGCCTGCGCCGCCGTCCGCTGTGGGAATTTGAAATTGATACCGCTCGCCAGCAGCTCAACCTGCAGTTTGGTACCCGCGATCTGATTGGCTTTGGGGTGGAAAACGCCCCGCGCGGATTGTGCGCCGCGGGCTGCCTTTTGCAGTATGTGAAAGATACCCAGCGCACCGCCCTGCCGCATATCCGCTCTATCACCATGGAGCGCCAGCAGGACAGCATCATTATGGATGCGGCCACGCGTCGGAATCTGGAGATCACCCAGAACCTGGCGGGTGGCGTTGAGAACACGCTGGCATCCGTCCTCGATAACACCGTGACGCCGATGGGCAGCCGCATGCTGAAGCGCTGGCTGCATATGCCCGTCCGCGATACGGATACGCTCGTTTGTCGTCAGCAGACCATTGCCGCGCTGCAGGATCGCTACACCGAGCTGCAGCCTGTGCTGCGTCAGGTGGGCGATCTGGAGCGTATTCTGGCTCGCCTGGCACTGCGCACGGCGCGGCCTCGCGACCTTGCACGAATGCGTCATGCCTTCCAGCAGTTGCCGGAACTGCGTGCTCAACTGAGCGACGTTGACAGCGCACCGGTTCAGAAACTGCGCGAAACCATGGGCGAGTTTGCTGAACTCCGCAATCTGCTGGAGCGCGCTATCATAGATGCGCCGCCGGTTCTGGTGCGCGACGGTGGCGTAATTGCCCCTGGCTACAACGAAGAGCTGGACGAATGGCGCGCGCTGGCGGACGGCGCAACGGATTACCTCGACAAGCTGGAGATCCGCGAGCGCGAACGTCTCGGGCTCGATACCCTGAAAGTCGGCTATAACGCAGTCCACGGTTACTATATTCAGATCAGCCGCGGGCAGAGCCATCTGGCGCCGATTCACTATGTGCGTCGCCAGACGTTGAAAAACGCTGAGCGCTACATCATTCCTGAACTGAAAGAGTATGAGGACAAAGTTCTCACCTCGAAAGGCAAAGCGCTGGCCCTGGAAAAGCAGCTTTACGACGAGCTGTTCGACATGCTGATGCCACACCTCGCGGACCTGCAGTTAAGCGCTGGCGCGCTGGCGGAGCTGGATGTGCTGGTGAATCTGGCTGAGCGTGCTGAAACGCTGAACTATACCTGCCCGACCTTTACCGACAAGCCCGGCATTCGCATTACCGAAGGCCGCCACCCGGTGGTGGAGCAGGTACTGAACGAGCCATTCATCGCTAACCCGCTGAGCCTGTCGCCGCAGCGAAGAATGCTGATCATTACCGGTCCGAACATGGGCGGTAAAAGTACCTATATGCGCCAGACGGCGCTTATCGCCCTGCTCGCCTACATCGGCAGCTACGTTCCGGCGCAGAAAGTTGAGATTGGCCCCATCGATCGTATCTTCACCCGCGTGGGTGCGGCGGACGATCTGGCCAGCGGCCGTTCCACCTTTATGGTCGAAATGACGGAAACCGCCAATATCCTGCACAACGCGACAGAACACAGCCTGGTGCTGATGGACGAAGTCGGACGCGGCACCTCAACCTACGACGGACTGTCGCTGGCATGGGCGTGTGCGGAAAACCTGGCGAATAAAATCAAGGCCATGACGCTGTTCGCGACGCACTACTTTGAACTGACGCAGTTGCCGGAGAAAATGGAGGGCGTGGCAAACGTCCACCTGGATGCGCTTGAGCATGGCGATACCATCGCCTTTATGCACACGGTGCAGGAGGGGGCCGCGAGCAAGAGCTATGGCCTGGCCGTCGCGGCACTGGCGGGTGTGCCTAAAGAGGTAATTAAACGCGCGCGTCAGAAACTGCGCGAGCTGGAAAGCCTGTCACCGAATGCGGCGGCCACCCAGATTGACGGTACACAGATGTCGCTGCTGGCACCTGCGGAAGAGACGTCACCCGCCGTTGAAGCGCTGGAGAATCTCGACCCGGATTCACTGACGCCACGTCAGGCGCTGGAGTGGATTTATCGGCTGAAAAGTCTGGTTTAGTTTTCTGCGGTCTGTTTTGTCGGGTGGCGGCTTCGCCTTACCCGACCTACAAAACCCGTAGGCCCGGTAAGCGTAGCGCCACCGGGCAAAGGACCGCACGATGTTACCGCCCGGTAAGCGCAGCGCCACCGGGCTTTTTTTTTACATCAATGGCGGAATGGTCGGTACCTGCGGCGCCTCATCAATATCCTTCTGCGTCATGCGGAACGCTTCAGGGTAATGTTCGCGGCTGGTACGACGCAGCGGCTCAGTATCGCGCCAGGTATACAGGCAATGCTGGCACTGATAAACCGTCCAGATCCCTTTCACCGGTGATGTGGCCATCACCTCAATTCGCTCATCGGCACAACGTGGACAAATCATCTTTTCCTCCTTATTGGCGTGCTGCCAGCATCGCAGTCAGCTTTTCAGCCCAGGCTTTGGTTTCAGGTAAATCCTGCACCGGCTGGCTGTAGTGACCGCGGTTATCCGGCGCAACAGGCGTGGTGGCATCAATAATCAGCTTGTCGGTGATGCCTGCCGGGCTGGACCCCGGATCAAGCTCAAGAACCGACATGTTCGGCAGTTGCACCAGATCCCCTGCCGGGTTCACTTTCGATGACAGCGCCCACATCACCTGCGGCAGGTTGAACGGATCGACATCTTCATCCACCATAATCACCATCTTCACATAGCCCAGGCCATGCGGGGTGGTCATGGCGCGTAAACCGACCGCGCGGGCAAAACCACCGTAGCGTTTTTTGGTGGAGATGATCGCCAGCAGACCGTGGGTGTACATCGCGTTCACCGCCTGCACTTCAGGGAACTCCGCTTTCAGTTGCTGGTAAAGCGGCACACAGGTGGCTGGCCCCATCAGGTAGTCGATCTCGGTCCAGGGCATCCCGAGATAGAGGGATTCGAAAATCGGTTTGGTGCGGTACGAGACTTTATCAATACGGACCACCGTCATATTGCGTCCGCCCGAATAGTGCCCGGTAAACTCACCGAACGGCCCTTCAATTTCACGTTTACGGCCTTCAATCACCCCTTCCAGGATCACTTCAGACCCCCACGGCACATCGAAGCCGGTCAACGGCGCGGTCGCAATCGGGTACGGGCTTTCACGCAGCGCCCCGGCCATTTCATACTCGGACTGATCGTATTTCAGCGGCGTTGCGCCCATCAGGGTGATGATCGGATCGTTGCCCAACGTAATCGCAATCGGCAGGTCTTCACCACGCTCTTCGGCTTTATGCAGATGCAGGGCGATATCATGCATCGGCACCGGCTGCAGGCCGAGCTTACGTTTGCCCTTCACTTCCATGCGGTAAATACCGACGTTCTGCTTGCCAAAATGGTCCGGGTCGAGCGGATCGCGCGAGACAACGCACGCTTTGTCGAGATAAAAACCGCCGTCCCCGTCGTTCAGGCGAAACAGCGGCAGGATGTCGAACAGGTTAATCGCTTCACCGTCCACCGTATTCTGCGCCCATGCGGGGTTGGCCCGGCGCTCCGGTGCGACCGGGAATTTATCCCAGCGGCGAATAAACTCATCGATTTGCTTTTTGACCGGGGTATTCGCTGGCAGCCCCATCGAAATGGCGTGGTTCTGCCAGGAGCCGATGGTGTTCATCACCACCCTGGCATCGGTAAACCCGCGAATGTTATCGAACCACAGCGCAGGCGCACCATCACCGATACGTCCCGTCGCGTTAGCGGCCGCCGCCAGATCCGGCTCCGCATTGACCTCTTCTTCAATTTTCAGCAGTTGCCCTTGCTCATCGAGCGCCTGCAGGAAGCTTCTCAAATCATCAAATGCCATCGTTATTCTCCTGTGAAAAATGTTTCGCCGCCTGCAGGCCGTTCCAGCGACGCGCTTTTTTGTGCTCCAGACCAAACTGGTCGAGCACGCGGGTCACGATATGCTGGGTGATATCATCGGCGGTTTGCGGGTGGTTGTAATACGCAGGCATGGGCGGCACCATCGCCACACCCATGCGGGAAAGCGCGAGCATGTTCTCCAGATGAATGGTGCTGAGCGGCGTTTCACGCGGGACCAGCACCAGCTTGCGCCCCTCTTTCAGCACCACGTCTGCCGCACGGCCCACCAGCCCTTCGGCATAGCCCGCGCGGATACCCGCCAGCGTTTTCATGCTGCAGGGAATGACGATCATGCCGTCGGTACGAAACGAGCCGGAGGAGATGGTGGCAGCCTGATCGGCAGGACTGTGAACGACATCTGCCAGGGCGGCGACATCCTGCGCGGTATAGGGCGTTTCCAGCTCAATGGTGGTTTTCGCCCATTTCGACATCACCAGATGGGTTTCAACCTCTGGCATGTCCCGTAACGCCTGCAGTAAAGCCACCCCCAGCGGTGCACCTGTTGCTCCCGTCATTCCCACGATCAATCTCATTCAGCACCTCAATTAATTTGTTCGCATACGAACATAATGACTACGTTACTCCCGGTGAGCTGACCTGACAATATTGTTCGTACACGATCACACGTAATGCTAAAAACTGCTGCGTTAAAATCGCAGGCAATAGCGGCTATCATAGGGGGAGATTTTTTTCGTCGGAGTGTTCATGGAACTGAGACAAGAAGCGTTCCACCTGCTACGGCAGCTTTTTCAACAGCATACTGCCCACTGGCAACATGCTTTACCGGCGCTGACCAAGCCGCAATATGCGGTGATGCGATCTGTTTCTGAAAATCCGGGGATCGAGCAGGTCGCCCTGACGGAAGTTGCCGTGAGCACAAAAGCGACGCTGGCCGAAATGCTGAGCCGCATGGAATCGCGTGGGCTGGTGAAGCGCGAACACGATCCTGCGGATAAGCGCCGCCGGTTTGTCTTCCTCACGCCTGAAGGGGAAGCCCTGCTTGCAAGCTGTAAACCGGTCGGCAATGAGGTGGATGAGGCGTTTTTAGGGCGTCTCAGCCAGGACGAGCGGGAACAATTTACGGCACTGATCAAAAAGATGATGCATGACTAGTTCACCCGGGCACGCATAAAATCAATAAATGTCCGAACCTTAGCGGGCACATGCTGGGCATCTGGATAAACGGCATAGATGCCCTGCTGAGCAAACGTGTATCCCGGTAAAAGCGATACCAGAACCCCCGAATTCAGTGCGTTTCGCACCAGCCACTCCGGCAGCAGCGCCACACCACATCCCGCATGCGCGAAAGCCATCAGCGCCTGGGCGCTATCTGCGTACAGGCGCGGGGCTTTTTTAATCTCAAAGGCAACCAGATTGCCATCTGCATCTTTTACCTGCCAGTGCAGCGGCGAAGGTAAACGCTCGTGAACGATCCACTCTGCCTGCGCCAGGTGTTCGAGAGATTCAACGGGATGGTTAGCCAGCCACCCGGGGGCGGCAACCGGCAGGATAGTAAAGTTTGAAATCAAGGCGGCGTGGTAGCGCGAATCAGCGAGTGTTCCCAGCCGGATGGCGACATCAAAGCGCTCCGAGATAAGATCGGCATGCTGAGACGACGAAACATGACGAACGCGAAGCTCCGGATGCTGCTGGCTAAATTCGGCCAGCAAAGGCACAACCACCTGCGAACCGTATTCGGGCGTGGTGGTGATCCGCAATTCGCCGGTCAGGCCGGCATGGTTAGCGCGAACGTCATCCTGCAGGCGTTCAGCCTCCTGTAAAAGCCTGACGCTTCGCTGATGAAAAAGCACGCCCGCCTCGGTTAACGTCAGGCGACGGGTGGATCGCAACAGCAGCGTGACTCCCAGCTCATCTTCCAGCTGGCGAATATTGAAGCTGACCACGGCCTTTGTCAGCCCCATCGACTCTGCGGCGGCAGTAAAACTGCCCGCATCTGCTACCGCCACAAACATCGCCGTTCGCTGGAGATTCAGCATCGTTAACCTTCAAAATTGTCAAAATAGTTTTGACAGTATATCGCGAATTGTTGCGTTTATCGGCACCGGACAAGCCGATACGATACGCCCCCTCACCGGAGGATCCACCATGACGTATCGCAGCAAAGTCGCCGTAGTCTATCTGCTGGGCTTTTTTCTTGATTTGATCAACATGTTTATCGCCAGCGTCGCCTTTCCGGCAATGGCGCAGACCTATCACGCCACGCCCTCTGCACTCGCCTGGGTCAGTAACGGGTATATTGCCGGCCTGACGCTGGTGATCCCGTTCAGCAGTGCCCTGACGCGCCGCATCGGGGCAAAGCACGTCATCCTTCTCTCGCTGGTTCTCTTTAGCGTAGCCTCCACCGCGGCAGGCTTGTCTGCCACACTTGAAAGTCTGATTGCCTGGCGGGTGCTGCAGGGCGTGGGCGGTGGCTTATTGATCCCCGTAGGGCAGGCGCTGACCTGGCAACAGTTTAAAGCGCATGAACGCGCCAGGCTCTCTTCCGCCGTCATGCTGGTTGCACTGCTTGCCCCCGCATGCTCACCAGCGTTAGGGGGCGTACTGGTTCAGGCGTTAAGCTGGCGGTGGGTATTTTTTGCTACCCTCCCGGTTGCTCTCCTGACCTTTGCGTTGGCCTGTCTGTGGCTTAAGCATGAAATGCCCGCGATGAAAGCAAACCGACTGCTGAACCTGAGTTTGATCGCCGATCCGCTTCTGCGCGTTTCCATGATGGTTTATGTATGTGTCCCCGGCATGTTTATCGGAATAAACGTCACCGGCATGTTTTATCTGCAGAGCGTGGCCAACATGACGCCAGCCGCGACGGGCATGCTTATGCTGCCGTGGTCTCTGGCATCGTTTATGGCCATCACCGCAACGGGCCGTTACTTTAACCGTGTCGGCCCCCGACCTCTGTTGATCGCGGGTTGCCTGCTTCAGGCGTCAGGTATTCTGCTTTTGCTCAGCGTCAGTGCGACCACGGGCACGCTGCCAGCGATCGTTGCGTTTGCATTAATGGGCACAGGAGGCAGTCTTTGCAGCAGTACGGCGCAGAGCAGCGCATTTCTGACAACGCGTCGGGAAGAGATGGCTGATGCCAGCGCGCTGTGGAATCTTAATCGTCAGCTGAGTTTTTTTGCGGGTGCCTTTCTGCTGGCACAGGTGCTGGATCTGGCCCAGAGGTATTTGCCCCCCGTCGCCGCGTGGCACGGGATGTTTCTGGTTGCTTCGGCCATCACCCTGGTGCCCGTCATCTCTGTATTTCGTCTTAACAACCCGCAGGTGCTTGCACAACTGCAACAGGAGAAACCATGACGCCTTTCGAACACGACATCATTGATATTCATATCGCACTGGAAAACTGGCTGGGTGCCGGTGAAGGTAATATTGATGCCCTGCTCGCCCGTTTCCAGCCAAACTTTCTGATGGTTCCCCCGAGTGGGGCGCATTTAAACCATGACGCCCTTGTCCGTTTTCTGCACGCCCAGCGTGGAAGCCGACCCGGCCTTAAAATCATCATTGATGAGTTAGCCACGATTCAGTCATGGGATAACGGTGCGGTGCTTCATTACCGGGAGACGCAGACCCGCCCGGACCAGCCCGTCAACGTACGCTGGTCAACCGCGGTGCTCAATCGGGATGGCGAGAAAATCAGCTGGCGTCTGCTGCACGAAACGGCGCAGCCGTAAGAGATAAAAAAGGCCCGTCTCACGACGGGCCTTTTTTTGACGAAAGGTTGCTTATTCGCGGAACAGCGCTTCGATATTCAGACCTTGCCCCTGCAGAATTTCACGCAGGCGGCGCAGACCTTCAACCTGAATCTGACGAACACGTTCACGGGTCAAGCCAATTTCACGGCCGACGTCTTCCAGTGTCGCAGCTTCATACCCCAGTAAACCGAAACGACGTGCCAGCACTTCACGCTGTTTGGCGTTCAGTTCGAACAGCCATTTGACGATGCTCTGTTTCATGTCATCGTCCTGCGTGGTGTCTTCCGGGCCGTTGTCTTTTTCATCGGCCAGGATATCCAGCAGCGCTTTTTCGGAGTCGCCACCCAGCGGGGTGTCAACCGAGGTAATGCGCTCGTTGAGACGCAGCATGCGGCTTACGTCATCAACCGGTTTGTCGAGTTGCTCAGCAATCTCTTCTGCGCTTGGCTCGTGGTCCAGTTTATGGGACAACTCGCGCGCGGTACGCAGATAGACGTTCAACTCTTTGACGATGTGAATCGGCAGGCGAATCGTACGGGTTTGGTTCATAATGGCCCGTTCGATGGTCTGACGAATCCACCAGGTCGCGTAGGTGGAGAAGCGGAACCCACGTTCTGGGTCAAACTTCTCTACTGCGCGGATGAGACCTAAGTTGCCCTCTTCAATCAGATCCAGCAGAGCCAGACCACGATTGCCGTAACGACGGGCAATTTTCACGACCAGACGCAAGTTACTTTCAATCATGCGACGGCGCGAGGCAACATCACCACGCAAAGCACGACGTGCGAAATAGACTTCTTCTTCGGCCGTTAACAGTGGGGAGTAACCAATCTCCCCAAGGTAAAGCTGAGTCGCGTCCAGTACACGCTGTGTGGCACCCTGCGATAACAGCTCTTCTTCAGCCAAATCGTTATCACTGGGTTCCTCTTCTACTAAGGCTTTTTCGTCAAAAGCCTCTGCTCCGTTCTCATCAAATTCCGCATCTTCATTTAAATCATGAACTTTCAGCGTATTCTGACTCATAAGGTGGCTCCTACCCGTGATCCCTGAACGAGACACCCTGGCTGGCATGCCCCGTCAATTTATCGCTGCGGCAAATACTGCAGCGGGTTTACGGATTTCCCCTTGTAACGAATTTCAAAATGCAAGCGTGTAGAACTGGTTCCGGTGCTACCCATGGTAGCGATTTTTTGCCCCGCCTTAACTTCTTGTTGTTCCCGGACCAGCATTGTGTCGTTATGGGCGTAGGCACTCAGGTAATCATCGTTGTGTTTGATGATAATAAGATTACCGTAACCGCGCAGAGCGTTACCGGCATACACAACGCGTCCGTCTGCGGTCGCGATGATAGCCTGTCCCTTACTTCCTGCGATATCGATCCCTTTGTTCCCTCCTTCGGAGGAAGAGAAGTTCTCGATAACCTTACCGTCAGTTGGCCAGCGCCAGGTTGAGATTGGCGAACTGGAACTCATACTGCTGGCAGTCGGTTCAGTAGAGCTAACCACAGGTGCCGTAGCCGGTGCTGTGACAACAGTCGCAGTCCCTTTATTATTCGGCAACATTTTGTTAGCAGTCTGATCACCTGAATCTTCAGAATACGTAATTACAGGTTGTGAAGCAACCACCGTGGTGGATTTTTGTGCAGGCTTAACGCTGTTATTTTGCGCGGTCACGTCGGCTGCAGAAACGGTATTGCCAGGCGTAAGCGGCGTACCCGTCGCGTTGCCCACCTGGAGCGTCTGCCCGACTTCCAGCGCATACGGTGCCTGGACGTTGTTGCGCTGCGCGAGGTCACGGAAATCGTTCCCGGTGATCCACGCGATATAGAACAGCGTATCGCCACGTTTCACGGTATAGGTGCTGCCGCCGGTATAGCTGCCTTTCGGAATGTTCCCATACTGACGGTTATACACTATGCGGCCATTTTGCGTCTGAACAGGTTGTTCGACTGGCTGAATCTGTGTTGGCTGTGTAACAGGATGTTGCACAGGCTGAATTTGTGGTGTTTGCTGCGGCGCAGCAGTGCCCATTTTAGGCGGCGGCGTGATCAACATTCCGCTGGACGTGTTACCGGAGCCGCTGTTTCCGCCAACAGAACTGACAGGCGCAGGTGCATTGTTAGAACTCGAACAGCCTGCCAGCCAGAGCGAAACCAGTGATAATGCCGCAACACGGCTGATGGTGAATTTAGGGCTTCCCGCGCTCATTTATCCCCCAGGAATGTGTTAACTACCAGTGACTTAAAATTAACCGTGATGGCACGACTCTTTCGCGCCACACCATACGCTGAATTTGCCTTAATAACCCTGGATAATTCCGAGTCTTAGGCCAGTTCCCCCTTTACCAGAGGCACAAAGCGCACGGCTTCTACGGTATCGATAATAAACTCGTCGCCACGTCGACGAACGCGCTTTAACAGCTGCTGCTCATCGCCAACAGGCAATACAAGAATGCCCCCCTCATCCAGCTGCGACAACAGGGCCGCAGGGATCTCCGGTGGAGCCGCCGTCACGATGATTGCGTCAAACGGGGCGCGAGCCTGCCAACCCTGCCATCCATCACCGTGTCGTGTCGAAACATTGTGTAAATCAAGTTGTTTCAGGCGACGACGCGCCTGCCACTGTAAACCTTTGATCCGCTCAACCGAGCACACATGATGCACCAGATGCGCCAGAATCGCAGTCTGATACCCGGACCCGGTGCCAATCTCCAGCACGCGGGAGTCGGGGGTGAGCTCCAGCAGCTCCGTCATGCGCGCCACCATATAGGGCTGCGAAATCGTCTGGCCCTGCCCGATGGGCAACGCCACGTTTTCCCACGCTTTGTGTTCAAACGCCTCGTCTACAAATTTCTCACGCGGAACCTGGGCGAGCGCGTCAAGCACATGCTCGTCGCGGATCCCCTGTGCGCGAAGTTGTTCCAGAAGAGTTTGTACACGTTTGCTTACCATTGCGCGTTCACTCCTGCGCGATCAAGCCAGCCCGACACCACATCATGCGCGCTATACGCGGTTAAATCTACGTGCAGCGGCGTTACCGAGACATAGCCTTCATCCACAGCGGCAAAGTCGGTATCCGGCCCCGCATCGCACTTATCGCCGGGAGGGCCAATCCAGTAGAGCGTGTTGCCGCGCGGATCCTGCTGCGGGATGACCTGATCGGCCGGATGACGGCTTCCGCAACGCGTGACGCGAATGCCCTTGATTTCATTCAGCGGGAGATCCGGCACGTTGATGTTGAGGATGCGTCCGGTACGCAGCGGTTCACGGCTAAGTGCCCGCAGGATAGAACAGGTTACCGCTGCCGCCGTGTCGTAATGAGTGTGACCATTTAACGATACCGCCAGCGCCGGAAAGCCAAGATGACGGCCTTCCATTGCGGCCGCCACGGTACCAGAGTAGATAACGTCATCACCCAGATTCGGCCCGGCGTTAATCCCGGAAACGACGATATCCGGGCGCGGGCGCATCAGCGCATTCACCCCCAGAAAAACGCAGTCCGTTGGCGTGCCCATCTGCACGGCAATATCGCCATTTTCAAAAGCAAAGGTGCGAAGCGACGACTCCAGCGTCAATGAGTTAGACGCTCCACTGCGGTTACGATCGGGAGCCACGACCTGCACATCCGCAAATTCGCGAAGGTGTTTCGCCAGCGTCTGAATGCCTGGGGCATGGATCCCGTCATCGTTACTCAGCAATATTCGCATAATCACCCGACGTGTTGATAAGTTCCCTGACAACACTGGTGGCAAAGCTACCTGCCGGCAGCCAGAAGCGTAACTCAACGGTTACGTCATCCCACCAGTTCCAGCTTAACTGCTGCGGGTAGAGCAACATCGCCCGGCGTGCTGCTTCGACTTTTTCCCGCACCAGCAATGATTGTAATTCTTGCGCTTCGGCCACGGCTGCCTGCTCCGCGGCCAGCGCGTCACCCTGCGTTCCCCAGTCGCCCGTGCCGGGCAAGGCTGCGGTGATCATCAGCGTTTTAGCGTCCACGCGCGACTGTACATCGGCCATTTCTTCGGCCGTTGCCACAAACCAGCTACCGCGTCCCGCTAATTGTAGCGCATCGCCGACAACAACTTGATTCGCGTCCGGTTTTTTCAGCCGTTCGCTTACGATCTGATTAAACAACGCACTGCGGGCCGCCGACAACCAAAAACTGCGTTTATTCCTGTCGCGCACCGGCGCATCGCTCTGCGCCCAGCGCAGTGCGCCCTGCAGGTTACTGCCGCCGATGCCAAAACGCTGTGCGCCAAAGTAGTTAGGCACACCGCGTTCATTGATGGCCTGCAAGCGTTTTTCCACGTCGTCACGGTCGGTCACTTCACGCAGTACGAGGGTAAAGTTGTTACCTTTCAACGCCCCCAGACGCAGTTTGCGCTTGTGACGGGCGTACTCCAGCACCTTACAACCCTCAAGCTCAAATTTGCTTAAATCAGGCATCGCATTGCCTGGAACGCGCGCGCAAAGCCACTGTTCGGTGACCGCGTGTTTGTCTTTCTGCCCGGCGAAGCTCACTTCGCGGGCATGGATTTTCAGGAATTTAGCCAGCGCATCGGCCACAAAGCGGGTATTGCAGCCATTTTTGAGGATGCGCACCAGGATATGCTCGCCTTCGCCGTCCGGCTCAAAGCCCAAATCTTCCACGACCACGAAATCTTCAGGGCTGGCTTTCAGCAGACCACTCCCCAGCGGTTTACCGTGCAGGTAGGTCAGGTTGTCAAAATCGGTCATTTGCTCGCCTTCACCAGCAGCGCCACGGCTTCGCAGGCGATGCCTTCGCCGCGACCGGTAAAGCCCAGTTTCTCCGTGGTGGTCGCTTTGACGTTGACGTCATCCATATGGCAGCCCAGATCTTCAGCGATAAATACGCGCATCTGAGGAATATGCGGCAGCATTTTGGGGGCCTGAGCGATGATCGTCACATCGACGTTACCCAGGGTATAACCCTTCGCCTGAATACGGCGCCAGGCTTCACGCAACAGCGCACGGCTGTCTGCGCCTTTAAACGCCGGATCGGTGTCCGGGAACAGCTTGCCGATATCGCCCAGCGCCGCCGCGCCCAGCAAGGCGTCGGTTAAGGCGTGTAATGCCACGTCGCCATCAGAATGCGCCAGCAGCCCTTTTTCATAAGGAATGCGCACGCCGCCAATGATAATTGGGCCAACGCCTCCAAAGGCGTGTACATCAAAACCGTGTCCAATTCGCATTATGCCTTCTCCTGATGGGTCGAACGGGTAAGATAAAATTCCGCGAGCTGTAAATCTTCCGGGCGCGTCACTTTTATATTATCAGCGCGCCCTTCAACAAGCGTTGGGTGGAAACCGCAATACTCCAGCGCAGAGGCTTCGTCGGTGATGGTCGCACCTTCTTTAAGCGCGCGCGTTAAGCAGTCGTGGAGTAATTCGCGGGGGAAAAATTGTGGCGTCAGCGCGTGCCAGAGATCGACGCGCTCAACGGTATGCGCGATAGCCTGTTTGCCAGGCTCGGCACGCTTCATGGTGTCGCGTACCGGCGCGGCCAGAATGCCACCGACTTTACTGGTTTCACTCAGCGCCAGCAGGCGCGCAAGATCGTCCTGATGCAGGCACGGGCGCGCAGCGTCGTGGACCAGTACCCACTGGGCATCGCCAGCGGCCTGGATGCCCGCCAGCACGGAATCGGCGCGCTCGGCACCGCCATCAACGACGGTGATCTGCGGATGAGCGGCCAGCGGTAACTGTGCGAACCGGGCATCGCCCGGACTGATGGCGATGATGACACGCGTCACTCGGGGGTGCGCCAGCAGCGCCGCCACGGCATGTTCGAGGATCGTTTTATCGCCAATAGAGAGGTATTGCTTGGGACATTCTGTCTGCATGCGCCGGCCAAAACCCGCGGCCGGCACCACGGCGCATACGTCCGAAAAAGTCACTGCCATGTCGTAATCCTGGGCCTGATTATCGATTGTTTTGTGCTGAGCCCTGATTGCGTTTAGACGCATCCGGAACCAGACGATAAAAGGTTTCGCCCGGTTTAGTCATACTGAGTTCATTGCGTGCGCGTTCCTCAATCGCCTCCTGCCCGCCATTGAGGTCATCAATTTCAGCAAAGAGTTGATCGTTTCGCGCCTTAAGTTTGGCGTTAGTTGCCTGCTGAGCCGCGACGTCATCACTTACCCGGCTATAGTCGTGCAGTCCGTTTTTACCGAACCACAGCGAATATTGCAGCCAGACCAGCAGAGCCAGCAACAGCAGTGTTAGTTTACCCATCCTGCCCCCTGAAAAACGGCATCTTCATCCCACAACGCCCCCGGCGCTCTATGCCGGAGTAACAGAGATGCCGCAACATCGCGGGCAAATGTACCACATTTTTTCCGCAGAATCGCCCTGCTCAATATCGTCACACAGTTGGTTACGGTTTGAATTATGGCTGAAGTTAGCCCATGAGCCACAAAAATAACAGACCAAACATCAGGACCACCGTCACAATCGTGACAACGGTGCTGTACAGCAGTTTGCCGTTAAGCAGTGAATGCAGGGCGATGCCGACGACAACCGCCACGGGCATCAGCGCCAGGAAGAAGGGCCAGGTGTAGAGAAAGAAGAACAGCGTGTTACCGCCGTAGATGAGAAACGGGATGCCCAGCGCCAGCAACCACGAGACGAAGCCGACGAAGGCCCCGGGAAAGGACCAGGTCGTCTCGTCGTCGGTCGCTATCGGATCCGACCCGGTGGTAATCATGTAGTTTTCACTGTTGCGCATAGCTAATCCTGTGACCGTGACTCATCGTTCGGGAAGACAGCTCCCGAACGATACCGTCTCAGGATCTGATAATATCGTCCCGTCTGAGCAGGTCTAATAATTGGCTTACTAAATTTGTTACCAATTGTTGACCTTCCAGGTGAATCTCAGGGGATTCAGGCGCTTCGTAGACCGAGTCGATGCCGGTGAAGTTTCGCAGCTCACCCGCGCGGGCTTTTTTGTACAGCCCTTTCGGATCGCGCGCTTCGCAGATTTCCAGCGGCGTATCGACAAACACCTCGATAAATCGATCCTGACCGACGCGCTCGCGTACCATCTGCCGCTCGGCGCGGTGAGGCGAGATAAACGCGGTCAGCACCACCAGCCCGGCATCCGCCATCAGGCTGGCCACTTCCCCAACCCGACGGATATTCTCCTTGCGGTCTTCATCGCTAAACCCTAAATCACTGCACAGGCCGTGACGCACGTTGTCACCATCCAGCAGGTAGGTGCTCACCCCCTGCTGATGCAGCGCCTCTTCCAGCGCGCCCGCGACCGTCGATTTACCGGAGCCGGACAGCCCGGTAAACCACAGCACAACCCCACGGTGGCCGTGGAGTTGCTCCCGCTGAGCGACGGTAACCGGATGAGGATGCCAGACGACGTTCTCATCATGGGCGGCCATTACTTGCCTCCCAGCAGATCGCGTGCGCCCCAGTGCGGGAAGTGCTTACGCACCAGCGCATTCAGCTCAAGCTCAAAGGCGCTGAATTCAGACACCGCTGCCGCCTGTTGATTAGGCTCGCGCACCATGCCTGCACCAACGGTAACGTTGGTCAGGCGATCGATAAAGATAAGTCCACCCGTTACCGGATTTTGCTGATATTTATCCAGCACCAGCGGCTCGTCAAAGGTGAGATCCACCAGGCCAATACCGTTCAGCGGCAGTTCGCTCACTTCACGCTGAGTCAGATTGTTGATGTCCACCTGGAACTGGATACCGTCCACGCGGGCGCGGGTTTTCTTACCGGCAATTTTGATGTCGTAGCTTTGGCCTGCGGTCAGCGGCTGTTCAGCCATCCACACCACATCCACGGCAGCACCCTGCACCGCCGCCAGCGTTTCCTGCGCATCCACCAGTAGATCGCCGCGGCTGATATCAATCTCATCTTTCAGCACCAGCGTCACCGCTTCACCGGCACCCGCTTCCTGCAGATCGCCATCAAATGTGACTATACGGGCAATGGACGACTCCACACCCGACGGCAGCACTTTGACGCGCTGCCCCACCGTGACGGTGCCCGAGGCGAGGGTGCCGGAGAAGCCGCGAAAATCGAGGTTCGGGCGGTTCACATACTGCACCGGGAAGCGCATTGGCTGGGTATCCACCACGCGCTGAATTTCAACCGTCTCCAGCACTTCCAGCAACGTCGGGCCGCTGTACCACGGCATGTTGGCGCTCTGGGAGGCAACGTTATCCCCTTCCAGCGCCGAGAGCGGCACAAAGCGAATATCAAGGTTACCCGGCAACTGTTCAGCAAAGGTCAGGTAGCTCTGGCGGATCTCCTCGAAGGTCTCTTCGCTGAAGTTCACCAGATCCATTTTATTCACCGCCACCACCAGGTGTTTGATCCCCAGCAGCGTGGAGATGAAGCTGTGACGACGGGTTTGATCCAGCACGCCTTTACGGGCGTCGATCAGCAGGATCGCCAGCTCACAGGTTGATGCACCGGTGGCCATGTTGCGGGTGTACTGCTCATGCCCCGGCGTGTCGGCAATAATAAATTTGCGTTTTTCGGTGGAGAAATAGCGGTACGCAACATCAATGGTGATGCCCTGCTCGCGCTCCGCCTGCAGGCCGTCCACCAAAAGCGCCAGGTCGAGCTTTTCGCCCTGAGTACCATGACGTTTGCTGTCGTTATGCAGGGAAGAGAGCTGGTCTTCATAGATCTGACGCGTGTCGTGCAGCAGGCGACCAATCAGCGTGCTTTTACCGTCATCAACGCTACCGCAGGTCAGAAAGCGCAGCAGGCTCTTGTGTTGTTGCGCGTGCAGGTATGCTTCTACGCCGCCTTCGTTGGCAATTTGTTGGGCAATCGTGGTGTTCATGGCGGCTCCTTAGAAATAACCCTGACGTTTCTTCAGCTCCATCGAGCCTGCCTGGTCGCGGTCAATGACGCGCCCCTGTCGCTCGCTGGTGGTCGATACCAGCATCTCTTCGATGATCTCTGGCAGCGTTTGCGCGTTGGACTCCACCGCGCCGGTCAGCGGCCAGCAACCAAGAGTACGGAAACGCACCATCTGTTTTTTGATCACTTCGCCCGGCTGTAAATCAATGCGATCGTCGTCGATCATCATCAGCATGCCGTCGCGCTCCAGCACCGGGCGCTCAGCCGCCAGGTAAAGCGGAACGATCTCGATATTTTCCAGATAGATGTACTGCCAGATATCCAGCTCGGTCCAGTTGGAGAGCGGGAAGACGCGAATGCTTTCGCCTTTGTTGATCTGGCCGTTGTAGTTGTGCCACAGCTCAGGACGCTGGTTTTTCGGATCCCAGCGGTGGAAGCGGTCGCGGAAGGAGTAAATACGCTCTTTGGCGCGGGATTTCTCCTCGTCACGGCGCGCACCGCCGAAAGCGGCGTCAAAACCGTACTTGTTCAGCGCCTGCTTCAACCCTTCGGTTTTCATGATGTCGGTGTGTTTGGCGCTGCCGTGAACAAACGGGTTAATGCCCATCGCCACCCCTTCCGGGTTTTTATGCACCAGCAGCTCACAGCCGTAGGCTTTGGCGGTACGGTCGCGGAACTCATACATCTCACGGAATTTCCAGCCGGTATCCACGTGCAGCAGCGGGAACGGCAGCGTACCCGGATAAAACGCTTTACGCGCCAGATGCAGCATCACGCTGGAATCTTTGCCGATGGAGTACATCATCACCGGGTTAGAGAACTCGGCGGCCACTTCGCGGATAATATGGATACTTTCCGCTTCAAGCTGTCGCAGGTGAGTAAGTCGTTTTTGGTCCATAACCGTTCCTTAAGCCAGATTCACCACAGAGGAGCCAAACCCCTCTGAGTCTGTTGTATGTTGAAACCAGGCGAGCGTGCTGTGCAGCTGTACCACTTCGCCCACCACGATAAGCGCGGGCATCGGGGCGTCTTTCGCCAGGACTGCAAGGTCTTGTAGCGTACCGGTCACCACACGCTGATCGACGCGGGTACCGCGAGAAATCACGGCCACCGGAGTTGTCGCCTCGCGACCGTGCTGAATAAGTTGTTCACTGATGTCCGCCGCCTTCATGGTACCCATATAGATGGCCAGCGTCTGTCGGCTCTGGGCGAGATGCGACCAGTCAAACGGCGTGCTGTCGGCCTTATAATGACCAGTCACAAAGGTCACACTCTGGGCGTAATCGCGGTGCGTAAGCGGAATACCTGCGTAGGCCGTTACCGCGGAGGCCGCCGTAATCCCCGGCACCACCTGGAACGGCACGCCCGCTTCGGCTGCCGCCTGCAGTTCTTCGCCACCGCGACCAAAGATGAACGGATCGCCCCCTTTAAGGCGCACCACGGTTTTGCCTGCTTTCGCTGCGGCAACCAGCATCTGATTGGTGTCGTGCTGCGGTACCGAGTGCTCGCCTGCGCGTTTACCCACGCAGATTTGCTCGGCATCGCGACGAATTAGCTCGCGCACACCGTCGGTGACCAGATGGTCATAGAACACCACGTCCGCGTCCTGTAGCACCTGCAGTCCGCGTAAGGTCAGTAACCCGGCATCCCCCGGACCTGCCCCCACCAGAATGATCTCCCCGCCCGTGCTGCCGGGGTTATCCAGCTCGTCTTCGAGGATTTTTTGCGCTGCCGTCTCATTACCGGCGTGCATCAGGCTGGCAAAGCGGCCACGGAATACCCGCTCCCAGAAGCGACGGCGTTCCGTTACGCTGGTCAGGCGGGTTTTCAGATGGTTGCGCCAGTAGCTCGCTTTCTCTGCCATACGTCCGAGACTGGTTGGTAACAGCGCTTCAATCTTTTCCCGCAGCACGCGCGCCAGCACCGGTGCGGTACCGCCGGAGGAGATCGCCACCAGCAGCGGCGAGCGGTCGACAATCGACGGGAAGATAAACGAGCACAAAGGCTGGTCGTCGACCACGTTCACCAGGCGGTAACGCGCCTGAGCGGCCTCGGAGACGCGTCGGTTGAGTTCGCGATCCTCCGTCGCTGCAATCACCAGCACCACGCTGTCGATTTGTGACTCGTCGAACTCCGCTTCTGCGACAACCCGCACCTGCGCGCCCGCGCGCTGCAGAAACGCGATTTTGCGATCGGCAATTTCACCCGTACCCACAACCAGTACCGGTTTTTCTTTAATCGCAGCAAAAAGGGGCAGATAGTCCACAAGCAACAACTCACTAACAACGAGGAATAGAGGGACTATAGGGGGCGGCTTAGACCGAATGAAATTACGAATTGGAATGAGTAGTTACTCAATGGAATAACGCGATGAAAAAGCAAATATCAAAAAGTGCTTAACACGCGAAATTTCGGGCATTTAAGAGCAATTCAAATTGTGTATGGCCGATCACAGTTTCATACTAAGCGGGTTATAATTTTGCTCTGTTTTTAAGGACTCACTATGTTTTCCGCAATGCGCCACCGATACGTTGCCCTGGCGCTCGGCGTTTGCTTTATCCTTCCGGCTCAGGCAAAAAATCAACCGTATGGTGAAATCGCCAATATGCAGGCGCGGCATATTGCCACCGTTTTTCCCGGACGCATGACCGGCTCCCCTGCGGAAATGCTTTCCGCTGACTATCTTCGCCAGCAGTTTGCCGATATGGGCTACCAGAGCGATATCCGCTCGTTTCACAGCCGCTATATCTACACCTCACGAAATAAAACAAAAAACTGGCATAACGTGACCGGCAGTACCGTTATTGCGGCACATGAAGGTAGCGCGGCTGAGCAGATCATTATTATGGCGCACCTGGACACTTACGCGCCCATGAGCGACGCCGATACCGATAACAATCTGGGCGGGCTGACGCTGCAGGGGCTGGACGATAACGCGGCAGGTCTGGGCGTGATGCTTGAACTGGCCGAGCGAATGAAAAACATTCCGACAAAATACGGTATTCGCTTTGTGGCAACCAGCGGTGAAGAGGAAGGCAAACTCGGCGCGGAGAATTTCCTTAAGCGCATGAGCGCTGAGGAGAAGAAAAATACGCTGCTGGTGATTAACCTCGATAATTTAATCGTTGGCGATAAGCTCTATTTTAATAGCGGACAGAGTACGCCGGGTACCGTGCGTAAACTGACCCGTGACCGGGCGCTGGCGATTGCGCGCAGCCATGGCGTGTATGCCACGACCAATCCTGGCGGCAATCCGGCTTATCCGCGCGGAACGGGCTGCTGTAACGATGGTGAAGTGTTCGATAAAGCGGGCATCCCGGTGCTGTACGTCGAAGCCACCAACTGGGCGTTAGGCAAGAAAGATGGCTATCAGCAGCGGGCTAAAACGAAAGCCTTTCCGGACGGGACGAGCTGGCATAACGTGATGCTGGATAATCAGCAGCATATTGATAGCGCACTGCCGCAGCGCATTGAGCACCGCAGCCGCGATGTGGTGAAAGTGATGCTGCCGCTGGTGAAGGAGCTGGCGAAAGCGGGGAAAGCCTGAGGTTTTTGAACGCTGTGCGGCCTGATGCCCTCACCCCAACCCTCTCCCACCGGGAGAGGGAGAAAAGATCATTACCCTTCGTGTAACCCGCACTCGCGCTTCAGCCCAAAGAATCGCGTCTCTTCTTCCGCCATTCCCGGTTCCCATTTGCGCGTGGTGTGGGTATCCCCCACGGACAGGTAGCCCTGATCCCACAGCGGATGGTATTTCAGCCCGTGCTTTTGCAGATACTGGTACACCGTACGGTTATCCCAGTCGATGATCGGCAGCACTTTAAACACGCCGCGCTGCACCGCCAGCACCGGCAGCGTGGCCCGGCTGCCGGACTGCTCGCGGCGAAGACCGGCAAACCAGGTTTGAGCGTTCAGCTCTTTCAGCGCACGGTTCATCGGCTCGACCTTGTTGATCTCATTGTATTTCTCAATGCCCTCAACGCCCTGCTCCCAGAGTTTGCCGTAGCGCGCCTCCTGCCAGGCCGCGCTCTGCTCCGCGCGGTACACTTTCAGGTTCAGCTTAAGCTTGTCCGTCAGCTCATCGATAAACTGGTAGGTTTCCGGGAACAGATAGCCGGTATCGGTGAGGATCACCGGAATATCCGGGCGGATCTGATTCACCAGATGCAAACTGACCGCCGCCTGAATGCCAAAGCTCGACGACAGCACGTAGTCACCCGGCAGGTTTTCCAGCGCCCACGCCACGCGCCCTTCGGCGTCCAGCTTTTCCAGTTGGGCGTTGGTTTCTGCAAGTGCCAGAATGCGTTCGACTTTTGGCAATGCGTTAAGCGCCTTTAGATCGAGTACGGACATAATTACCTCTCGTGGTTACTCCCAGAAATCCCTTGCGGGATCGAGCACCGGGCGAATAATGCCCGCACGCACCGTAAAGTCGCCGAAGCCTTCACCCGCTTCGCGCTCTTTCGCCCAGCGCCCGACAAGCTCGTCGATAGAATCGAGAATTTCTGGCTCAGTGATATTCTCGCGGAACATACGCGGAATACGCGTGCCGATGCGGTTACCGCCCAGGTGCAGGTTATAGCGACCCGGCGCTTTCCCCACCAGCCCAAGCTCGGCCAGCATCGCGCGGCCACAACCGTTCGGACAGCCGGTAACGCGCATAACAATATGCTCGTCCGGAATACCGTGTTTTTCCAGAATCGCTTCCACTTTGTCCGTAAATGACGGCAGGAAACGTTCCGCTTCCGCCATCGCCAGCGGACAGGTCGGGAACGACACGCAGGCCATCGAGTTTTCGCGCTGCGGTTTGACCGCATTCATCAACCCATGGTCACGCGCCAGCGCCTCAATTTTCGCCTTTTCACTTTCCGGCACACCAGCAATAATCAGGTTCTGGTTGGCGGTAATGCGGAACTCACCTTTGTGGATCTTCGCGATTTCCAGCAGGCCGGTTTTCAGCGGACGGCCCGGGTAATCCAGAATACGGCCGTTTTCGATAAACAGCGTCAGGTGCCATTTATTGTCGATGCCTTTTACCCAGCCGATGCGATCGCCGCGACCGGTGAATTCGTAAGGGCGGATCGGCTCAAATTTGATCCCCGCGCGACGCTCCACTTCCTCTTTGAACGTCTCAACGCCCACGCGCTCCAGGGTGTATTTGGTTTTCGCGTTTTTACGGTCGGTACGGTTACCCCAGTCGCGCTGGGTGGTGACCACCGCTTCCGCCACGGCCAGCGTGTGCTCCAGCGGCAGGAAGCCGAACTCGCTCGCGGTGCGGGCATAGGTTTTCTTGTTACCGTGTTCAATGGACAGACCGCCGCCCACCAGCAGGTTAAAGCCCACCAGCTTGCCGTTTTCGGCAATTGCCACAAAGTTCATGTCGTTGGCGTGCAGATCGATGTCGTTCTGCGGCGGGATCACCACCGTGGTTTTGAACTTACGCGGCAGATAGGTCTGACCGAGGATCGGTTCTTCATCGGTGGTCGCGACTTTTTCCTGATCGAGCCAGATCTCCGCATAAGCGCGGGTACGCGGCAGCAGGTGCTCGGAGATCTTCTTCGCCCACTCATAGGCTTCAGCGTGCAGCTCGGACTCATACGGGTTCGAGGTGCAGAGCACGTTACGGTTCATGTCGTTGGCCGTCGCCAGCGCGTCCAGTCCGACGGAGTGCAGCATCTGGTGTACCGGCTTCACGTTCTTCTTCAGAATGCCGTGGAACTGGAAGGTCTGACGGTTGGTCAGACGAATGCTGCCGTAAATGGTGTTTTCACCGGCAAATTTATCTATCGCCTGCCACTGTGTCGTGGTGATTACTCCGCCCGGCAGACGGCAGCGCAACAGCATCGCGTGACGCGGCTCCAGCTTCTGTTCAGCACGCTCGGCGCGAATGTCGCGGTCGTCCTGTTGATACATGCCGTGGAAACGGATCAGCAGGAAGTTGTCGCCTTTGAAACCGCCGGTGAGACCGTCATTCAGATCTTCAGCAATGGTGCCGCGCAGATAGTTGCTTTCCAGCTTCATGCGCTCGGCGTCTGACAGTTTACCTTCGACCACCAGGGGTCCTGGATGTTTTTCGCTCATTAGTAGACATCTCGCTGATAACGGCGCTCAACGCGCAGCTCACTTAAAAATTCATCCGCCGCTTCGGCATCCATACCACCGAATTCGGCAATCACTTCCAGCAGTGCCTGCTCAACGTCTTTCGCCATGCGATTGGCGTCACCGCAGACATAAATGTGGGCACCGTCATTGATCCAGCGCCACAGCTCTGCGCCCTGTTCGCGCAGTTTGTCTTGTACGTATACTTTTTCTTTCTGATCGCGCGACCAGGCCAGATCGATACGGGTCAGCACCCCTTCTTTCACGTAGCGCTGCCACTCAACCTGATAGAGGAAATCTTCGGTAAAGTGCGGGTTGCCGAAGAACAGCCAGTTTTTACCCGGTGCCTCGTCCGCCGCACGCTGCTGCATAAAGGCACGGAACGGCGCAATGCCGGTACCCGGGCCAATCATGATTACCGGCGTTTCCGGGTTCGCCGGCAGACGGAAGTTGTCGTTGTGCTCGATAAAGACGCGCACTTCGCCCTCTTCCTCCACGCGATCGGCCAGGAAGCTGGAGGCACCGCCCGCGCGGGCACGGCCTTCGATGTCGTACCGCACCACGCCCACGGTGATGTGCACTTCGCTCTCGACTTCAGCCTGCGATGAGGCAATGGAGTACAGACGCGGCGTAAGCGGACGCAGCAGGCCGATCAGCGCGTCGGCATCCAGCTGTGCCGGAGAGAAACGCACCATATCGACAATCGGTGTGGTCGCCGCGTAATGCTGCAGCTTCGCCTTATCGCCGACTAACGGCAGCAGCGATTCGCTGCGCGTTAAGGTGGCATAGTTTTCAACGATATTGGCGGTATTTACCGTCAGCTCGAAGTGCCACTGCAGCGCTTCAGAGAGCGGCTGCGTTTTGCCTTCGACGGTGACAGGCTCGTCGCCTTTCAGCCACAGCAGTTCGACCAGTTCCTTGACCAGCGCCGGATCGTTTTGATACCAGACCCCCAGCGCATCGCCAGGCTGATAACGCAGACCCGAGTCGCCCAGATCGATCTCGATATGGCGCACATCTTTTTCAGAGTCGCGGCCGGTAATTTTTTGATTAACCGACAGGCTTGCCGACAGCGGCGCCTCTTTGGTGTACGGGCTGGTGTGAATGTCGTTGACCACGCCGGTCGCGGTGATCGCAGCCTGGGCTGGTGTCTCTTTCGGTACGCGTGCTTTCAGCACGTCAACAATGCGCGCACGCCACTCTGCAGCGGCAGCCTGGTATTCCACATCTGCATCAACGCGGTCCAGCAGGCGCTCTGCGCCCAGCTCCGCCAGCTTGCTGTCAAAATCTTTGCCGGACTGGCAGAAGAATTCATAAGAGGTATCGCCCAGGCCGAACACGGCAAACGCAGTGCCATCAAGTCTGGGCGCTTTTTTCGAGAACAGGAATTTATGCAGCGCGACCGCCTCTTCAGCGGGTTCACCCTCGCCCTGCGTTGAGGCCACAACCACCAGCAGTTTTTCTGACGCGATCTGTTTGAATTTATAATCCCCGGCGTTCACCAGGTTCACGTTCAGTTTGGCGGCCAGCAGGTCGTCACGCAGCGCTTCTGCCACGCGGCGGGCATTGCCCGTCTGCGAAGCGGAGATAAGCGTAATGGCAGGAATTTCTACCGCCGTTGCCGGAGCCGCAGCCACAGCGCCAGGCTGCTGGTTGAGCATTCCCCAGAAATAGCCAGAGACCCAGGCAAGCTGGGTGGGAGAAAAATCAGAGGTGGCAGCCTGAAGGCGCGCCAGTTGCTCCGGGTTCAGGGGAAGCAAATTTGAAGGTGGGGCCTGTGTTGTCATGCGTCGTTATGTTCCAGTAGCCAAGCGGACTTTAAGCGAATAAATCCAAACTGAAGATAAGGTTAACGGCGAGGATAATAACAATTAAAGAAGGGATGGAAATAATAAATAACCAAATGGACTAACCTGTTTTAGTTATCGTTCTTAACGGTAAAAGCGATAAACTAACCGACTGTAAAATAAGGATATAAATCACAAAGCGACGGCTTTTTTGCTGTAATGAAGGTAAAGGCCGTTTTAGTTAATGCTAAAAATTGTGCTTTCCGGTACTATGCGGCGGTTTTTTCCGCATTACTGAGAGCGATCATGTCCACCACACTGTTTAAAGATTTCACCTTCGAAGCCGCCCACCACCTTCCGCATGTTCCTGAAGGACATAAATGCGGCCGTCTGCACGGGCATTCGTTTATGGTGCGTCTTGAGATCACCGGTGAAGTTGATCCGCATACCGGTTGGATCATGGACTTTGCTGAGCTGAAGGCGGCATTTAAGCCGACTTACGATCGTCTGGATCACTATTACCTGAACGATATCCCGGGCCTTGAAAACCCGACCAGCGAAGTGCTGGCAAAATGGATTTGGGATCAGATGAAACCGCTGGTACCGCTGCTGAGCGCAGTGATGATCAAAGAGACCTGTACGGCAGGCTGCGTGTATCGCGGCGAGTGATGCTTGCCGGGGGTCGGCTTCGCCTTACCCGGCCAACAAAAGCCTGGAACCGTAGGCCCGGTAAGCGCTAGCGCCACCGGGCTTTTTTTTAGGCAATATTCAGGTATTTGTGCGTCTGCATCGACAGGCGCCAGTTACGCGCGATACAGGTTTCAATGCACAGGCGCGTGGCGTCTTCTTTCTGACTGATAGGCTGCAGCGCAATCACACGCTGTTTTTCATCCGTCAGCGTCGCCAGCAGTTCATCCAGCGCTTCGATATCACGTACTCGCCCTACCGGGTGTTTAATCTCATCAGCACGTTCCAGCGCCTGAGACAGTACGTCGTAGCCGCCGCGCATGTTTACTTTAGGCGATACCGTTACCCAGGTGGTGTGGGAGCAGCGCACTTCATGCGTGCCGCTGGTTTCAATCTGGCAACTGTAACCGTTCTTTTCGAGCAGTTCGGTCAGCGGCGTCAGATCGTGAATGCAGGGTTCGCCCCCGGTAATGACCACATGGCGCGCCGTCCAGCCCTGGCGGCCTATAATGGCCAGCAGATCTTCTGCGCTGCCAGCACCCCACTTATCGCTCTCTTTGGTTTTCGCCAGAACGCTAAACAGCGACACTTCCCGATCTGCGAGTTTATCCCACGTATGTTTGGTATCACACCAGGCACAGCCAACCGGGCATCCCTGTAAACGAATAAAAATTGCGGGAACGCCGGTAAAGTAACCCTCGCCTTGCAGGGTCTGGAACATCTCGTTAATCGGGTACTGCATAGTCATCTCAGTTAAGGGGATAAACGATAAGTATCGCAGATCCCCGTGAGATGGTCATGCTCGATCGGTGCTTTGCGCGTCAATTGCCGCCATAAAGCGTTCCGTAATCTGCTGCGGGCGGGTGATTGCCCCGCCCACCACCACCATATGCGCCCCCAGCGCAAGACATCTGGCGGCGCGTTCCGGGGTGTCCACGTTACCTTCGGCCACCACCGGTACCGTGACGGCTGCCAGTACCGCTTTCAGAAACTGACAGTCATCATCGGGTAAGGCGTGTCCGGCGGTCTGCGCGGTGTAGCCGTAAAGCGTGGTCCCGACACAATCAAACCCCAGCGCCTGCGCCGTGACGGCCTCATCAACAGTGGCTATATCAGCCATAAGCAGCACCGAGGGGTAACGGGTACGAATGCGCGTAACCAGCGTTGCCAGAGATTCCCCGCCAGGCCGCGCCCTGTCGGTCGCATCAAGCGCAATGATCGCCGGGGAGACGGTCATCAGTTCATCCACCTCTTTCATCGTCGCGGTGATAAACACCTCGCTGTCGGGGTACTCCCGCTTGATGATACCAATAACCGGCAGCGTAACCTGCTCTTTAATCGCCTCAATATCCGCCACGCTGTTGGCACGGATGGCCGCAGCCCCTCCCTGACGCGCCGCCAGCGCCATTCGCGACATAATAAACGGGCTATGCAACGGTTCGTTCTCAAGCGCCTGACAGGAGACGACCAGTTTTCCCTTCAGGGTATCCAGTACTGTTTTCATTACGATAAGATCTCTTCCACTTCGTTTTTGATAATCGTGACATGCGGACCATAAATGACCTGAACGCCATTCCCGCGCACAATCACGCCGCGCGCACCGGTGGCTTTCAGCGCCGCGTCATTCACTTTGCTGCCGTCTTTAACCGTGACGCGAAGACGCGTGGCGCAGCAGTCCACCTCTTCCAGATTGTCTTTTCCGCCCAGTCCGGCGATCACCGCACTTGCGCGTTCGCTCTGGACTAAAGTCACGTCATTGGCCACCGCCTCCTTTTCCCGACCCGGCGTGGCAAAATCAAAGCGATTAATCAGATAGCGGAACGTGAAGTAATAGAGGAAGAACCACGGTACGCCCACCAGCGGCACTAACATCCAGTGGGTTTTGGCCTCCCCCTGCAAAATGCCGAACAGCACAAAGTCGATAAAACCGCCGGAGAAGGTCTGCCCAATGGTGATATGTAAAATATGCGCGAGCATAAACGCCAGCCCGTCAAAAAATGCGTGAATGACGTACAGCACCGGCGCGATAAACAGGAAGGAGAACTCGATGGGCTCGGTGATCCCCGTCAGGAAGGAGGTTAATGCCGCTGAAAGCAACAACCCCGCGACGCGTTTTTTGTTCTCCGGTTTAGCCGTGTGGTACATCGCAAGGCAGGCCCCGAGCAAACCAAACATCATCGTGATAAAGCGCCCGGACATGAAGCGCGACGTTCCTTCATAAAACTGGCGCGTCGTGGGATCGGCCAGCTGAGCGAAGAAGATCCGCTGCGTACCTTCAACCAGTTGTCCGTTGACAATCTCGCTGCCGCCAAGCGCGGTGGTCCAGAACGGAAGGTAGAAGATGTGGTGTAAACCGAACGGGCCCAGCATGCGCAAAATGAAGCCGTACAGCAGTGTTCCCAGATAACCGGTCGCATCCACCAGCCCGCCCAGACCAAAGATCAGCTTCTGGAAATGTGGCCAGATTACGGTCATTAAGGCTCCGACCAGGATCGCAGCCAGTGAGCTGATAATCGGCACAAAGCGTGACCCGCCAAAGAATCCCAGAAATTGTGGCAGCGCGATCTTATTAAACCGATGATGCAGCGCGCAGGTCACAAGACCAATGACCACCCCACCAAATACGCCGGTCTCCAGCGTCTGGATCCCCAGCGTCATGCCTTGCCCGACCGCCCCGGGATTCTCGTGCGCCAGTTTTCCGGTGAGGATCAGCAGTGCGTTAATGGTGGCATTCATGACCAGAAACGCGAGTAACGCCGCCAGCCCTGCCGTACCTTTATCATTTTTTGCCAGCCCGACGGCAACCCCAACGGCAAACAGCACCGACAGATTCGCGAACACAATCGAACCGGCGCTGCTCATGATGGTGAAAATAGCCTGTAACCAGTCCACATCTAAAAACGGATATGCCGTAAGCGTATTGGGATTCGATAACGCGCCGCCTATCCCCAGCAGCAGACCCGCCGCAGGCAGTACGGCAATGGGCAACATAAAGGATTTGCCAAAGCGCTGCGCTTTTTCAAACCATCCGCCGGACGAAGCACCACTGAACATTTGCATCATTTTTTCATCCCCTTAGTTAACGATGAAAATTTTTACCACAATTATATTTAATAGTGAAAATTACCATCAAAAACCAGGAGGACGATCATACTTTTTCGAAATGACTGGCATCCCTGCCCCGCTTTCCGCCACACTAGGACGCAGAGAAACGCATTAAGGATCTAGCATGTCAGACCATGAAAACCTGCTGCTGAAGCTGCGCCAGGAGGCTTCCGGGTACAGCCCCACGCAAAAAAAACTGGGAGAGTTTGTTCTCAACGATCCGGCCCGGGTGCTCTACCTGACGATCACCGAACTGGCACGGGAGAGCCACACCAGTGAAGCCAGCGTGACGCGTCTTTGCCGGACGCTCGGCTGCAAAGGCTATAACGAATTCAAGATGGCACTGGCGCTGGATATTCAGCAGGGTCAGCCCGCACGCGTGGCCGGGGACGAAATTGATAACGTCGTCGATGAGTCTGTTCAGGCGCTGCAGGATACCGCCAGACTGCTCGACAGAGCACTGCTGGAAAAGGCCGCTCAGGCGCTGCATCAGGCGCAAGCCGTACAAATATATGGGGTGGCCGCCAGCGCGATCCTCGGTGAGTATTTACATTACAAACTGTTGCGACTCGGCAAACCTGCACAGCTTTTTAGCGATATGCATCGTGCGGCCATGAATGCAGCAACGCTTTCAGAAGGGACGCTGGTGGTGGCCATTTCCAGTTCCGGTTCAACGCGGGATTTGCTCCACGTCGTAAAACTTGCACGCAAACGCGGCGTTAAGGTGTTATCCCTTAGCAATACGCCCCGCAGCCCGCTGGCTTCGCTTAGCGATATGCAGCTGGTCGCCGCAAAACCGGAAGGACCACTCAGCGCAGGCGCGCTCAATGCTAAAGTGGGCGTAATGTTACTGGTTGAGTTACTTACAACTTCCCTGATTGCGATTGATGGCCATTACGGTGAGGTTAGCCAGCAAACCGCGAGTGCAACGCTGCCTTTATTACTCTAAAACCCTTTGCAGGCTAAATAAAATAGCCTGCATGGCGTGATGTCGATTCCATTTAAGTGCTGATACGGTTATTTCGTGCGCGGCATAATGGTGTAACAAATTATTTTATTTATTACATATTCAATGAGTGTTAAAAGCAATAAAACCGCACAGATAACAGAACAAAATCAGCAAGTTAAAATTATTTAATTTATAAATTGAATTTTTCTCACTCCGCTAGTGTCCAATATTTCCACCTGAATTCCTTACCTTAAAATAAGCTTAAGACGCCGTCAGCTTTGCCATTTTTCTATTTAAATGCCGTTTACTTTTCCCTGCCTACAATCCGCCTCATCAATCATTATGAGACGGTATAGATTAATATGTTATTTATTACAGGCGTGACTGGTTTTCTGGGCGGTGCAGTACTTGAAAAAATACTGACCAGCAATAGTTCAGTAAAATTACTGCTGCTTGCGCGCGCCAGTGACCCGCGACAGGGGCTGGAACGCGTGCGGGACAACATGCGTAAATTCAAGGTTTCAGAGGAGACGCTGGCCGCGTTGAGCGAGGAGAATATCCTTATCGGCGATCTCAGCCAGCCGGAGGAATTCCTGAACGACCCGCGTCTGGAACAGGTGACGCATGTTCTTAACTGCGCGGCCGTCGCGTCATTTGGTAACAATCCGCTGATCTGGAAAGTGAATGTGGAGGGGACGCTGGCGCTCGCCAGACGCATGAACCAGGTTGCCGGTTTACAGCGCTTTCTGCATGTGGGAACAGCCATGTCATGCACGCCAGAGCAGGATTCGCTGGTCGCCGAAAGCGCGGAGTTCAGAGAGAACGCCGAGCATCTGGTGGAATACACATATTCGAAATCCACCATTGAACAACTGATGCGCCAGCACTGTCCCAACCTGCCGCTGCTCATCGCCCGTCCGTCCATCGTGGTCGGCCATACCCGTCATGGCTGTACGCCGTCGAGCAGTATTTTCTGGGTCTTCAGCATGGGGCTAATGCTGCAAAAATTCATGTGCTCAATGGAAGACAAAATAGATGTCGTCCCGGTGGATTACTGCGCCGATGCGCTGCTGATGCTGCTTAACAGCACTGCGCAGCCGGGAGAAGTGGTACATATTTCTGCCGGAGAAGAGAACAGCGTGCGCTTTGCGGATATTGATAATGCGATGGCACAGGCGCTGGAGAAAGCCCCGGTCGGTGATAAGTATGCCCAGGTAAGTTACGAAACGCTGGTCAGAATGCGCCGTGAGCTGAAGGATATTTTTGGCCCCTGCAACGAACGGCTGATGCTGAGAGCAATGCGCTTATACGGGGCCTTTGCCACGCTGAACGTACGTTTTAGCAACGACAAGCTGCTCAGTATGGGCATGCCTAAACCGCCGCGTTTTACGGACTATATTGCCCGCTGCGTACAAACTACCCGGGGGTTGAGCATCCCGGAGCAAATGGCGGTTGATTTCAAATAACCAAAAAAAATGCCAGTCTTTCGACTGGCATTTTCATTTTAAGGCTTAAGCAATTATGCCTGGCCTTTGATCTCTTTACGACCGTTGTATGGTGCTTTTTCGCCCAGAGCTTCTTCGATACGAATCAGCTGGTTGTATTTAGCAACACGGTCAGAACGGCTCATAGAACCGGTTTTGATCTGGCCTGCAGCGGTACCAACAGCCAGGTCAGCGATGGTAGCGTCTTCAGTTTCGCCAGAACGGTGAGAGATAACAGCGGTGTAGCCAGCGTCTTTCGCCATTTTGATCGCTGCCAGAGTTTCGGTCAGAGAACCGATCTGGTTGAATTTGATCAGGATGGAGTTAACGATGCCTTTCTCGATGCCTTCTTTCAGGATCTTGGTGTTGGTTACGAACAGATCGTCACCAACCAGCTGGATTTTGTCGCCCAGTACTTTAGTCTGGTATGCGAAACCATCCCAGTCAGACTCGTCCAGACCGTCTTCGATAGAAACGATTGGGTACTGTTTGGTCAGGTCTTCCAGGAAGTGAGTGAACTCTTCAGAGGTGAACGCTTTGTTGCCTTCGCCAGCCAGAACGTATTTACCGTCTTTGTAGAATTCAGATGCTGCGCAGTCCATCGCCAGAGTAATGTCTTTGCCCAGCTCATAGCCAGCGGCTTTTACTGCTTCAGCGATAACAGCCAGTGCTTCTGCGTTAGAACCCAGGTTTGGCGCGTAGCCACCTTCGTCACCCACAGCCGTGTTCATACCTTTTGCTTTCAGAACTTTAGCCAGGTTGTGGAACACTTCAGAACCCATACGTACTGCTTCTTTCAGGGTTTTCGCGCCAACTGGCTGAATCATGAATTCCTGAATATCAACGTTGTTGTCTGCGTGCTCACCACCGTTGATGATGTTCATCATTGGTACAGGCATGGAGTATTTGCCTGGGGTGCCGTTCAGTTCAGCGATGTGCTCGAACAGTGGCATACCTTTCGCTGCCGCAGCGGCTTTGGCGTTCGCCAGGGAAACCGCCAGGATTGCAT
Organism: Enterobacter cloacae complex sp. SHL021; assembly: GCF_049237765.1. Classification (NCBI taxonomy): domain Bacteria; kingdom Pseudomonadati; phylum Pseudomonadota; class Gammaproteobacteria; order Enterobacterales; family Enterobacteriaceae; genus Enterobacter; species Enterobacter cloacae complex sp. SHL021. The sequence continues at coordinate 91,758 of NZ_JBMKJG010000007.1, forward strand.
TCGCACCGAAGTTAGATTTGTTTTCAGTACCGTCCAGATCGATCATGATCTTGTCGATGCCAGCCTGGTCTTTAGCGTCTTTGCCAATGATTGCCTGAGCAATAGGACCGTTTACAGCGCCAACAGCTTTCAGTACGCCTTTGCCCATGAAACGGGATTTGTCGCCATCGCGCAGTTCCAGCGCTTCGCGGGAACCAGTAGAAGCACCTGATGGAGCAGCTGCCATACCGACGAAACCACCTTCCAGATGAACTTCGGCTTCAACGGTCGGGTTACCACGGGAGTCGATGATTTCACGACCGATGACTTTAACGATTTTGGACATTAGATTTTCCTCAGTACAAGTTAAACTAAAACTCCAGACAAACAACGCGTACCGGAGGTACGCGTTGCCGTTCTAACTTTTTTACTTCGCCTGACGCTTCTGATACTCGCTGGCGGCTTTCACGAAACCTGCAAACAGCGGATGCCCGTCACGTGGCGTTGAAGTAAATTCCGGGTGGAATTGGCAGGCGACAAACCACGGGTGGTTTGGCACTTCGATGATCTCGACTAACTGATCATCCCCGGAGCGGCCCGCAACACGCAGACCCGCAGCTTCAATTTGTTTCAACAACATGTTGTTGACTTCATAGCGGTGACGATGACGCTCGGTGATGACCGGTTCGCCATACAGCTTACGAACCACGCTATCGTCAGACAGCTGGCAGGCCTGTGCGCCAAGACGCATAGTGCCACCCAGATCGCTCTTCTCGGTACGGACTTCGACGTTACCGTCTTCGTCGCGCCATTCAGTGATAAGCGCCACTACAGGGTACTTACAGTCTGGCACAAATTCCGTAGAGTTCGCGTTTTCCATTCCCGCTACGTTGCGCGCAAATTCGATCAGCGCAACCTGCATACCCAGGCAGATGCCGAGGTATGGAATATTGTTTTCACGCGCATAGCGTGCAGTGGCGATCTTGCCTTCTACACCACGGTAGCCGAAGCCGCCAGGGATGAGAATCGCATCCAGATCTTTCAGAATTTCGACGCCACGTGTTTCAACATCCTGCGAATCAATCAGCTTGATGTTCACGGAGACGCGGTTCTTCAGACCACCGTGTTTCAGCGCTTCGATAACGGACTTATAGGCATCCGGCAGTTCGATGTACTTGCCGACCATACCGATAGTCACTTCACCAGCCGGATTGGCTTCTTCATAAATAACCTGTTCCCATTCAGACAGGTTAGCTTCCGGACAGTTCAAGCTGAATCGTTTACAAATATAATCGTCCAGGCCCTGTGATTTCAACAGGCCCGGGATTTTATAAATGGAATCGACATCTTTCATTGAAATAACGGCTTTTTCAGGCACGTTACAGAACAATGCAATTTTCGCACGTTCGTTCGCCGGAACCGCGCGATCGGAGCGGCAAACCAGAATGTCAGGCTGAATACCGATGGAGAGCAGCTCTTTCACGGAGTGCTGAGTCGGTTTGGTTTTCACTTCACCTGCGGCTGCCATGTAAGGCACCAGCGTCAGGTGCATGAACAGCGCGTGTTCACGACCGATATCAACCGCCAGCTGGCGAATCGCTTCCAGGAACGGCAGGGATTCGATATCCCCCACGGTACCGCCGATTTCAACCAGCACCACGTCGTGGCCTTCGCCACCCGCAATGATGCGTTCTTTGATAGCGTTAGTGATGTGCGGGATAACCTGAACGGTTGCACCCAGATAATCACCACGGCGCTCTTTACGCAGAACGTCGGAGTAGATACGACCAGTCGTGAAGTTATTACGACGGGTCATTTTGGTGCGAATGAAACGCTCGTAGTGGCCAAGATCCAGATCGGTTTCAGCGCCGTCTTCAGTAACGAACACTTCCCCGTGTTGGATTGGGCTCATGGTGCCAGGATCGACGTTGATGTACGGATCCAGTTTCATCATGGTCACATTGAGGCCACGGGCTTCAAGAATGGCTGCGAGGGAGGCTGCGGCAATGCCTTTACCCAGAGAGGATACGACCCCGCCGGTCACAAAAATATAGTTCGTTGTCATGCTGAACCTGAGAAGTTAGGGTGAAACGATGGAATAACCAGGACGGGAAAGTAGTATACCCGAACACGGCGAGCGCCACAAACTTTCATTCTCCGTCTCCATTCCAGGCCATGACAAACATAAGGAGTGAGAAAATAGCCCCTTTTGGGTAAATGTTTTTGACGCAAATCAAGCGCTTGTCATTTAAAAAATCACACAAATTGCGCTTGATCGCAAAATTCCGTTAGAGATCAGATTCCTGGCGTTTTACTTCCTGCCAGACTTCTTCCATCACAACGAGGTCAATTCCGGTCATTTCCAGGCCGCGCGAGGCCACAATGCGCTCGACTTCGCGAAAGCGTCGTTCGAACTTAAGGTTGGCTTTTTGCAGGGCCGTTTCCGCTTTTACACCCAGGTGGCGCGAAAGGTTGACGGTGGCGAACAGCAAATCGCCCATCTCTTCTTCAAGCTTTGCTTCATCCACCACGGCCTGCTGCGCTTCGTGCATCACTTCGTCGATTTCTTCATGGACTTTGTCCAGTACCGGGCCAAGCGAGTGCCAGTCAAACCCTACTGCCGAGCAGCGTTTCTGGATCTTATGGGCACGCATCAGGGCGGGCAGACTCAGCGGAATGTCATCCAGCGCGGAGTGTTGGGATTTTTCAGCCCGCTCGGCGCTTTTAATCTGCTCCCAGCGCGCCAGCACTTCCGCGCTGTTGCCCGCCGTGGCATCGCCAAAGATATGCGGATGGCGGCGCTCAAGCTTGTCGCTAATGGCGGCGCAGATATCGTTAAAATTAAAACGTCCCTCTTCCTGCGCCATCTGCGCATAGAACACCACCTGAAACAGCAGGTCACCGAGTTCGCTGCGCAGGTCGTCAAAGTCCTCACGTGAAATGGCGTCCAGTACTTCATAGGTCTCTTCGAGGGTGTACGGGGCGATAGTCGCGAAAGTCTGCTCTTTATCCCACGGGCAGCCGTTTTCCGGGTCGCGCAGGCGTTTCATGATGCCGAGCAGGCGGTCGATTTGAGTCATAGTTCTGTCCTGATGAAAAAATGCCGGGTGGCGGCGTTGCCTTACCCGGCTTACAGAAGAGGATGTTTAACCGCCGTGGAGACGACGCGCGTCAATCACATCCGGGACCTGGTTCAGTTTGCCAAGCACGCGGCCCAGCACCTGCAGGTTGTAGATTTCGATGGTCATATCGATGGTGGCAAGCTGCTCGCGGGTATCACTGCGGCTGGCAACGCCCAGCACGTTGACCTTCTCATTGGCAAGAATGGTCGTAATGTCGCGCAGCAGACCGCTGCGGTCGTTGGCGGTGACGCGCACCACCAGCGAGTAGCCGGCAGAGTAGCTTTCACCCCAGACGGCTTCAACGATGCGTTCCGGCGCATGCGACTGCAGCTCAGCAAGCTGGTCACAGTCTGAGCGGTGAATCGAAATCCCGCGCCCCTGGGTGATAAAGCCGACGATGTCGTCCCCCGGGATAGGCTGGCAGCAGCGGGCGATGTGGTGCATCAGATTGCCGACGCCTTCCACCACCACGCGACCATTGTCTTTGCTGCGCTGCTGCGGGGCGTAGGTTTTCTGCTGCAGCTGTTTCAGCGCCGCCGCATCCTGCTCTGCCGCACTTGGCTTGTTGAACTGCGCCTGCAGGAAATTCACCATCTGGTTGAGACGAATATCGCCGCCACCAATGGCCGCTAACAGCTCATCGAGCTCATTAAAGTTGTAACGCGGCAGCAGGAACCTCTCCGCCTCTTTCAGGCTGATGCCTATATGCTCCAGCTCGTCATCCAGGATCTGGCGACCGGCAAGGATGTTCTTGTCACGATCCTGTTTACGGAACCAGGCGTGAATTTTGGAGCGTCCGCGGCTGGTGGTGACATACCCCAGGTTCGGGTTCAGCCAGTCACGGCTCGGGTTTGGCTGCTTCTGGGTGATGATTTCAATCTGATCGCCCATCTGCAGCTGGTAGGTGAACGGTACAATGCGCCCGCCGATTTTCGCACCAATGCAGCGGTGCCCGACATCGCTGTGGATGTGATAGGCAAAGTCGAGCGGCGTTGACCCGGCAGGCAGGTCGACAACGTCCCCTTTCGGCGTAAAGACGTACACCCGGTCGTCGAAGACCTGGCTGCGCACTTCGTCGAGCATCTCGCCGGAGTCGGCCATCTCTTCCTGCCACGCAATCAGCTTACGCAGCCAGGCAATGCGGTCTTCGTGACCGGTGCGCGCCCCGCCCGAGGTGCCCTCTTTGTATTTCCAGTGCGCGGCGACACCCAGCTCGGCGTCTTCGTGCATCTGTTTGGTACGGATCTGAATTTCAACCGTTTTACCGCCGGGGCCCAGCACCACGGTATGAATAGACTGGTAGCCGTTAGGTTTCGGGTTGGCGACATAGTCATCGAACTCATCCGGCAGATGGCGGAAGTGCGTGTGCACGATCCCCAGTGCGGCGTAGCAGTCCTGCAGACGCTCCGCCACAATACGCACGGCACGCACGTCGAACAGCTCGTCAAAGGCGAGGTGTTTCTTCTGCATTTTGCGCCAGATGCTGTAGATATGCTTTGGCCGACCGTACACTTCGGCACGGACGTTCTCTTCCTTCATCGACTGGCGCAACCCGCTGACAAATTCTTCAATATAGTGTTCGCGGTCGATACGGCGTTCATGCAGCAGTTTCGCTATGCGCTTATATTCCGCCGGGTGCAGGTAACGGAAGCAGTAGTCTTCCAGCTCCCATTTGAGCTGACCAATGCCTAAGCGGTTCGCCAGCGGCGCATAGATGTTTGTACACTCTTTGGCGGCGAGTACGCGCTCATCTTCCGGCGCGTCCTTCACTTCACGCAGGTGGGCGATACGCTCGGCAAGCTTGATCACCACGCAGCGGAAATCATCCACCATGGCCAGCAGCATCCGGCGAACGTTATCGACCTGTTCAGAGGAGACGGAATCGGTGTGCGCGGCTTTAAGCTGACGAATGGCCGCCATATCGCGGACACCGTGGATCAGCGCCACGACCGATTTTCCGACGCTTTCACGCAGCACGTCTTCCGTGACGACGTCCGCATCGGCAAGCGGGAACAGAAGCGCGGCCTGCAGCGTTTCGATATCCATATTGAGCATGGATAAGATTTCGACCATCTCCACGCCGCGCCACAGCAGCAGCTCGGCGTCCGGATGCCCCAGCGTGGTGCGCTGACAATAGGCCCAGGTTTCGGTTAAGCGTTCACACGACTGCTGGCTGGAAATTCCCAGACTTGCGATCCATTTTTGAGGGTCAAACTCACCAGCTTTATTAAGATGTGCACTTCTTACCGCAACCATCGTCCTCTCCTTTAGGGACCAGGGCCTGTCGAAGTCGACAAGCCAAACTAATTAGATGTGCTCAAACAACACCATTGATTCCAGATGCCCAGTGTGCGGGAACATGTCCAGCATTGCCAGACGCTGAATCTGGTAACCCGCGCTGAGTAATGCCTCGCTATCCCGGGCAAGCGTTGCCGGGTTACAGGAAACGTAGACCACGCGTTTCGGGGCGAGTTTAATTATATGCTGCATCACGCCCGGTGCGCCTGCCCGTGCCGGGTCGAGCAGGATTTTGTCAAAGCCCTGTTTTGCCCAGGGCTGCTGCGTGACATCTTCCTCCAGATTTTGATGAAAGAATGTCACATTTTGCAAGCCGTTCTGTTGCGCATTCTCCTGGCCTTTCGCCACCAGCGCGTCGACGCCTTCTACCCCCACAACGCTCGCCGCTTTACGGGCCAGCGGCAGCGTGAAATTGCCCATGCCGCAGAAGAGATCAAGCACGCGGTCGGTCGGCTGGACATCCAGCCAAGTCAGCGCGGTTTCGATCATCTGCTGATTGACGCCGTCATTAACCTGGATGAAATCCCGCGGACTGAACGTTAAGCGTAGTCCGTTTGACGCATACCAGGGCACGTCACCTGTAACCTGCTCCAGTATCTCGCTTTGTGGGGCGAGAAAAAGCGCCAGCTCGTGGGAATGCGAAAAGCGTTCCAGTTTTTCGCGGTCTTTTTTGGACAGCGGCGCGGTATGGCGCAGCACCATCAGCGGACCATTGTTTGCCAGGACCAGTTCCACATGCCCGAGGTGGCGAACACTGTCCAGCCCGGACAGGCATGCGTGCACGTCCGGGAGCAATGCCTCAAGACGGGGCGCCAAAATGGGGCACTGCCTGATATCGACGATATCGCTGGAGCCCGCTTTGCGAAACCCCATCTCCAGCCGCTCGTTTTTGGGCTGATAGCTAAGGCTCAGCCGCGCGCGACGACGATAGCCCCAGGGCTGGTCGGCAATGATGTCGTCAACGTCATGCCTGAGCAGGCGTGCCAGGGCGTTACTCTTACTTTTTTGCTGTAAAACTACGCTGGCATGTTGTTGCTGACAGCCTCCGCAGACGCCAAAATGCGGGCAGCGTGGCTCTGTGCGCTCCGGGCTGGTGGTCAGACGGCGCTTCACCTTCCCGCGTGCGTACTGGCGTTTATCTTCCGTCAGCGTAATTTCTGCTCGTTCTGTGGGCAGCAAACCTGTTATAAACAGTGTCTTACCATTGTGATGCGCGACGCCCTGACCAAAAGGGTCAAGGTCCGTGGCTTCGACAGTGATGATCTGACGCGTCGTCACGCGTCGCTTTGCAGAGTAGAATTGCGCCATCGCCGGGAATTTTCTCAAATATACATAATTATCTTAATTGTCCCATAACGGAACGCCATGACCAACTACAGCCTGCGCGCGCGCATGATGATTTTGATCCTCGCCCCCACCGTTCTCATCGGTTTGCTGCTGAGCATCTTCTTCGTTGTGCACCGCTATAACGACCTGCAGCGACAGCTGGAAGATGCCGGAGCCAGCATCATCGAACCGCTGGCCGTGTCCAGCGAATACGGGATGAATCTGCAAAACCGCGAGTCGATTGGTCAGTTAATCAGTGTGTTGCATCGCCGCCACTCGGATATTGTGCGTGCGATCTCCGTCTATGACGAGCATAACCGGCTGTTCGTCACCTCTAATTTTCATCTTGATCCGGCAGCGTTAAAAATTCCTGACGGTTCGCCGTTCCCGCGCCATCTCACGGTGATGCGACGGGGCGATATTATGATCCTGCGCACGCCGATAATTTCGGAAAGTTATTCGCCGGATGAGTCCGCGCAATCCGACGCCAAGTCCAGCAGCAATATGCTCGGATATGTGGCGCTGGAGCTGGACCTCAAGTCGGTGCGACTGCAGCAGTACAAAGAGATTTTTATCTCCGGCGTGATGATGCTGTTCTGTATCGGCATTGCGCTTATCTTCGGCTGGCGACTGATGCGCGATGTGACCGGGCCCATCCGCAATATGGTCAACACCGTTGACCGCATTCGCCGTGGCCAGCTCGATAGCCGCGTGGAAGGGTTCATGCTGGGCGAACTGGACATGCTGAAAAACGGCATCAACTCGATGGCGATGTCGCTGGCGGCCTATCACGAAGAGATGCAGCATAACGTGGATCAGGCCACTTCGGATCTGCGCGAAACGCTGGAACAGATGGAGATCCAGAACGTCGAGCTGGATCTGGCGAAAAAGCGTGCCCAGGAGGCTGCCCGCATTAAATCGGAGTTCCTTGCCAATATGTCACACGAGCTGCGTACGCCGCTCAATGGCGTGATTGGCTTTACCCGCCTGACCCTGAAGAGCGAGCTTAACCCCACCCAGCGCGATCACCTGCACACCATTGAACGCTCGGCCAACAATCTGCTGGCGATCATTAATGACGTGCTGGACTTCTCCAAGCTGGAAGCGGGCAAGCTGATCCTGGAGAGCATTCCGTTCCCGCTGCGCAGTACGCTTGATGAGGTGGTTACGCTGCTGGCGCATTCGTCGCACGACAAAGGGCTTGAGCTGACGCTGAACATTAAAAACGACGTGCCGGATAACGTCATCGGCGATCCGCTGCGCCTGCAGCAGGTCATTACCAATCTTGTCGGTAATGCCATCAAATTTACCGAAAGCGGCAACATCGACATTCTGGTGGAAAAACGTGCCATCAGTAATAACAAAGTACAGATTGAAGTTCAGATCCGCGATACCGGCATTGGCATTCCCGAACGGGATCAATCCCGTCTGTTCCAGGCGTTTCGTCAGGCGGATGCGAGTATTTCACGGCGTCACGGTGGTACGGGCCTGGGGCTGGTTATCACGCAAAAACTGGTTAAAGAGATGGGTGGCGATATCTCTTTCCACAGCCAGCCAAACCGGGGGTCGACGTTCTGGTTCCATATCAACCTGGATCTCAACCCGAACGTGCTGACGGACGGCCCGGTGACGGATTGCCTGAAAGGCAAGCGCCTCGCTTACGTGGAGCCGAACGCCGCCGCGGCCCAGTGCACGCTGGACATCTTAAGCACCACGCCGCTGGAGGTGGTCTACAGCCCGACCTTCTCTGCGCTTACCGTTGAGCATTACGACATCCTGCTGATGGGGATCCCGGTCACCTTTACCGGGGAGCTCACCATGCAGCAGGAACGGCTGGCGAAAGCCGCGTCGATGACCGACTACCTGCTGCTGGCGCTGCCGTGCCATGCGCAGATCAATGCCGAAGAGTTGAAAAACGACGGGGCGGCCGCCTGTCTGCTTAAACCGCTCACCGCCACACGCTTGTTGCCTGCCCTGACGGCCTACTGCCGCCTGAATGAGCATGCCGTGGCGCTGGTTAATGACGAGCAGAGGCTGCCGATGAGCGTGATGGCGGTGGATGATAACCCGGCAAACCTGAAGCTGATTGGCGTGCTGCTTGAGGATCAGGTTCAGCATGTTGAGCTCTGCACCAGCGGTGCTGAGGCGGTTGAACTGGCCAAACAGATGCAGTTCGATTTGATTCTGATGGATATTCAAATGCCGGGTATGGATGGCATTCGCGCCTGCGAGCTCATCCGCCAGCTACCTCATCAACAGCAAACGCCGGTCATTGCCGTGACCGCACATGCGATGGCCGGACAGAAAGAGAAGCTGCTCGGCGCCGGAATGAACGATTATCTGGCGAAACCTATCGACGAAGAGAAACTGCATAACCTGCTGCTGCGCTATAAGCCGGGGCATATCGGCGGTACGTATACCTTATCAGCAGAACCAGTTGAGATTAGCGTGAATCAGAACGCCACTTTTGACTGGCAGCTTGCGTTACGCCAGGCGGCGGGGAAACCTGATTTAGCCCGCGAGATGCTACAGATGCTGGTCGCGTTTCTGCCGGAAATTCGCAATAAGGTAGAAGAACAGCTGGTGGGCGAAAACCCGGAGGAGCTGCTGCAGGCTATCCACAAGCTGCACGGTAGCTGTGGTTACAGCGGCGTGCCCCGCCTGAAAAACCTCTGCCAGCTGCTGGAGCAGCAGCTACGCGCAGGGACACCAGAATCTGAACTGGAACCGGAGTTCCTTGAACTGCTGGATGAGATGGATAACGTGACGCGGGAAGCGATGAAGGTGTTAGGAAACTGAGGTAAATGCCCGGTGGCGCGACGCTTACCGGGCCTATACCCTCATCCCTCAGCCCTCTGGGAGAGGGAGAACTACATCCCCTGCCCGAGTTTTAGTACCGCCGCGATATTTCTTGCGGCCATCCTGACGTTCTCGCTGGCATTTTCCAGCGCATCTTCCAGCGAGCAGATGGTGTAAATCACGCTAAACACCGCATCGATGCCGTGATCGTGCACAACGCCAACGTCCGCCGTCAGACTGCCTGCAATCCCGATAACCGGCTTGTTGAAGCGTTTGGCTACCTTCGCCACCCCAACCGGCACTTTGCCGTGGATCGTCTGGCTGTCGATGCGACCTTCACCCGTTATCACCAAATCCGCATCGGCAATCTGGTCAGCCAGATGTAGCGCATCGGTGACGATCTCAATGCCCTGGCGCAGCTGCGCACCGCAGAAGGCGTACAGCGCCGCCCCCATTCCACCTGCCGCGCCGCCGCCCGCCAGGTTGAGCACATCCATATCAAGATCCCGGGCAATGACCCGCGCATAGTGCGCAAGCGCGTTGTCCAGAGTAATGATCATCTCGGGTGTGGCCCCCTTTTGCGGGCCAAAAACCGCGGATGCGCCCAGCTTACCGGTAAGCGGATTCGTCACATCGCAGGCCACTTCTATGCGGCACTCGGCCAGACGCTTGTCCAGCCCGCTCAGGTCGATACGGGCAAGTTTGCCCAGCTCGCCTCCACCTTGCCCCAGCGGCTGTTCACGGTCGTCCAGCAGCCTGGCCCCCAGCGCCTGCACCATTCCTGCACCGCCATCATTGGTGGCGCTGCCCCCGATGCCAATGATGATATGCTTAACGCCCGCATCCAGCGCGTGACGGATAAGTTCACCCGTGCCCCAGGAGGTCGTTTTCAGAGGATCGCGCTGCGAAGGTGCAACTAGCTCAAGACCACTGGCCGCCGCCATTTCGATAAAGGCGCTCTTCTCGTCGCCGGATATCCCGTAAAACCCTTCCACGCGATGGCCCAGAGGGCCGGTCACCGGAACATGCACAATGCGTCCCTGCGTTGCCGCGATCATCGCTTCGACGGTGCCTTCACCGCCGTCCGCGACCGGCAGTTTGACGTAAACCGCCTCAGGAAAGATCTCGCGAAAACCCTGCTCTATCGCTGTCGCAACCTCAAGCGCACTCAAACTTTCCTTATACGAGTCCGGTGCGATAACAATTTTCATAAGCCATCCTTACGCATAGTCGTTACGTTAAGCATACACCACGTAAAGAACCGCTAATGGGAGCGGTCCCAATGCGTTTATCGTACCATGCACGGACGTTTATTGTCGAATGTCCACTCTGGGATCAGATACTGCATCGCCATCGCGTCATCGCGCGCACCCAGCCCATGTTTCTGGTACAGCTCATGGGCTTTCATCACCTGATCCATATCCAGTTCCACGCCCAGACCCGGTGTGGACGGGACCTGCACCATCCCCCCTTTGATTTCAAACGGCGCTTTCGTCAGGCGCTGATTGCCTTCCTGCCAGATCCAGTGGGTGTCGATCGCGGTAATCGTGCCCGGCGCGGCAGCGGCCACGTGGGTGAACATCGCCAGCGAGATATCGAAGTGGTTATTGGAGTGCGAGCCCCAGGTCAGACCGAACTCATGGCACATCTGCGCCACGCGTACCGAGCCCTGCATCGTCCAGAAATGCGGGTCCGCCAGCGGAATATCGACAGACTGCAGGGACAAGGTGTGCCCCATCTGACGCCAGTCGGTGGCGATCATGTTGGTCGCGGTAGGTAAGCCCGTGGCGCGGCGGAACTCCGCCATCACTTCACGGCCAGAGAAACCTTGTTCTGCCCCGCACGGATCCTCCGCGTAGGCCAGCACGCCTTTCAGCTGCTTGCCGATGGCGATCGCTTCATCAAGCGACCAGGCCCCGTTCGGATCCAGCGTGACGCGCGCCTGCGGGAATCGTTTAGCCAGGGCTGAGATAGCTTCGGCCTCTTCTTCTCCGGCCAGCACACCGCCCTTCAGTTTGAAATCATTAAAACCATATTTTTCGTACGCGGCCTCCGCCAGGCGCACCACCGCATCCGGCGTCATCGCTTCATCATGGCGGAGTCGGTACCAGTCACATCGCTCGTCCGGCTGGCTCTGGTATGGCAACGGCGTCAGGTTGCGGTCGCCAACAAAGAACAGATAGCCCAGCATCTCCACTTCACTGCGTTGCTGCCCCTCACCCAGCAGGGAAGCAACGTTAACCCCCAGGTGTTGACCTAACAGGTCCAGCATGGCGGCTTCGATGCCGGTCACTACGTGGATGGTGGTGCGCAGATCAAACGTTTGCAGCCCACGGCCACCCGCATCGCGATCGGCAAAGGTATTCCGCACGGTATTTAAGACGTTTTTATATTCGCCCAGCGTTTTTCCCACCACCAGCGGGATGGCGTCTTCAAGCGTTTTGCGGATCTTCTCACCGCCCGGGATTTCCCCCACGCCGGTATGCCCGGCGTTATCTTTAATAATGACAATATTGCGGGTGAAAAACGGCGCATGTGCGCCGCTCAGGTTCATCAGCATGCTGTCATGGCCGGCAACCGGAATGATCTGCATGGAAGTAACAACAGGGGTGGTAAAAGTGCTCATGGTGCAATCCTTTTATCAGTGACGTCCAAAAACTGGGCGCTTACGGTCAAATGTCCAGCCAGGGATCAGGTACTGCATCGGCCCGGCGTCATTACGCGCGCCGCCCGGCAGTTTTTTATACGCTTCATGCGCCTTGTGGACCTGATCCCAGTCAATCTCCACGCCCAATCCCGGCGCATCCGGTACCGCGATGGTGCCGTTTTTAATTTCCAGCGGATTTTTCGTCAGACGGGCCTCACCCTCCTGCCAAATCCAGTGTGTGTCGATAGCGGTTGGGTGACCCGGTGCCGCCGCGCCAACGTGGGTAAACATCGCCAGCGAAATATCGAAATGGTTATTGGAGTGACAACCCCAGGTGAGCCCCCAGTCATCACACAGCTGCGCCACACGCACGGCGCCTGAAAGCGTCCAGAAGTGCGGGTCCGCCAGCGGAATATCGACCGCATTCAGCATGACCGCATGGCCCATTTCACGCCAGTTGGTGGCGATCATGTTCGTAGCGACCGGTAGCCCGGTGGCACGTCGGAATTCCGCCATCACCTCGCGACCCGAGAAGCCTTGTTCAGCCCCAACCGGATCTTCCGCGTAGGTCAGGACATCCCCCAGCCCTTTGCACAGGGCGATAGCCTCATCCAGCAGCCAGGCACCGTTAGGGTCAACGGTAATGCGGGCATCCGGAAAACGTTTCTTGAGCGCACGCGCGGTTTCAATCTCCTGCTCGCCGGGTAATACCCCGCCTTTGAGTTTGAAGTCTTTAAAACCGTAGCGGTCCTGTGCCGCCTCGGCCAGCCGAACCACCGCGTCACTGGAGAGCGCCTCCTGGTGACGCAGGTGATACCACTCATGGTGGCCCGGCGAGTGCGCCAGATAAGGCAGATCGGTTTTTTGCCGATCGCCAACATAAAACAGATAGCCGAGTACCGTCACCGCGTCACGCTGTTTGCCCGGCCCCAGCAGTTCACAGACCGGAACGTTCAGCGCCTTACCGAGCAAATCGAGCAGGGCGGCCTCCAGCGCGGCGACGGCATTGACGCGCAACTCAAACGTCCATGCGCCTTTGCCGAAGGTGTCAAAGTCCGCCGACTGGTTGCCTTTGTGAACACGCTGGACCACTTTATTCAGACGGGCGACCTCCTGGCCGACCACCTGCGGAATGGCGTCTAACAGCGTCTGGAAAATCACCTCACCGCCCGGCGCTTCCCCAACGCCGGTGTTCCCTGCGCTGTCGGTCAGCACCACGATATTGCGGGTAAACCAGGCGTTATGCGCGCCGCCAATGTTAAGCAGCATGCTGTCCTGGCCGGCCACCGGGATGACCTTCATGTCGGTAATAACCGGGCTCGATTGTGTTGTCATCAGCCACGCTCCGCTACAGGTTTGAGTTCAATGCGTTTGATATCACCCACCAGCACCAGATAGCTCAGGACCGCCACCAGGGCGTGCACACCCACATAAATCAGCGCACCGTTGAATGAGCCCGTGGTCCCGACGATGTAGCCAATGGCAATCGGGGTGACAATCCCGGAGATGTTGCCGAACATGTTAAACAGACCGCCGCTCAGGCCGCTGATCTCTTTTGGCGCGGTATCCGCCATCACTGCCCAGCCCAGCGCACCAATCCCTTTCCCGAAGAAGGCCATCGCCATAAAGCCGATGATCATCCACTCCGCGCTGACGTAGTTACAGAACACCATGGTCATTGAAAGCAACATGCCGAGCACAATTGGCGTTTTACGGGCGATGTTCAGCGAACCGGTACGACGCATCAGCCAGTCGGAAATCACCCCACCCAGTACGCCCCCCACAAAGCCGCAGATAGCCGGTACGGAGGCGACAAAGCCTGCTTTCAGAATCGACATACCGCGTGCCTGCACCAGATAGACCGGGAACCAGGTGATAAAGAAGTAGGTTAAGGCGTTAATGCAATACTGCCCCAGGTAGATGCCAATCATCATGCGCGAACCGACAAGCTGCTTGATCTGCGCCCATTTCTGGCTCAACGGAACTTTTGCTTTTTGGCTTTTCTGATCCATGTTGATCAGCGCCCCGCCTTCCGCAATGTACTCCAGCTCTTTCTTGTTCACGCCCGGATGTTGGTTCGGCTCGTGGATCACTTTCAGCCAGATAAAACTGATGACGATCCCCAATCCGCCCATGAAGAAGAAGACGTGTGACCAGCCCACTTCATGCGTCAGCCAGCCCATGATTGGCGCAAAGATCACCGTCGCGAAATACTGGGCAGAGTTAAAAATCGCCACCGCCGTTCCCCTCTCCTGCGCCGGGAACCAGGCGGCCACGATGCGGCTATTCCCCGGGAAGGATGGCGCTTCTGCTAACCCCACCAGGAAGCGGAGAGTAAAGAGCGCGACGATAATACCGAAGCCGCTGAAGATATCGACGAAGCCCTGCAACAGGGTAAACATCGACCAGATAAAGATGGACCAGAAGTAGACTCGCTTGGATCCAAAACGATCGAGCAGCCAGCCACCCGGGATCTGTCCAATAACATAGGCCCATGAAAATGCGGAGAAAACATACCCCATGCCAACCGGATCAAGCCCAATGTCTTTTGCCATTTCAGAGCCGGCAATCGACAGCGTGGCGCGGTCACCATAGTTAAAGGACGTGACGATAAACAGCATCACCACTATCCAGTAGCGAGCGTTAGTGCGCTTCTCCGCACTGCTCGCCGCGTGGCTTAATGTACTCATTGTTGCACTCCTGAAACATAGCTTTCGCCTGGTTCACTCTGTACAGCACCGGTAGGGTAATCAGAATGAGATTTGTGTTTGTCGTTTTGGTACGGCCTGAAGCCGTTTTATTGTGACCGGGAAAGTATATGAAGGAGTGACACGTTCTCTCACCGTGCAAAAACACAACATTAAGGGGCATGAGAAAGGTTGTTTGTGGCAAAAGCCTAAAAGAATGGAAGATGGTTCACGGAATTGGCGTTTGGTGCGGAAGTTATCGCCGGGTGACGGCAACGCCTGACCCGGCCAGGAAAACCCACATGCCCGCGCAAGCGAAGCGCCGCCGGGCAGGATATTATTTAAGCAGTGTGGCCCAGTTCTCAACCCACGGGTTTGATTCGCTTTCGGGTTCCGGGTGTTCTCCGGCGTCAATCAGCAGCATGTCGCCCACGCGCTGGGCGCTCTGTTCCTGCAGGAGTGCGTCGAACTGCTTGCCGCCGCCGCAGAAATTGGCGTAAGAGCTGTCGCCCAGGGCGATGATGCCGTAGTGAACGTCCGGCTGGTAGCCAATATCTTTAATGCCCTGGAAAAGCGGCACGATGCTGTCCGGCAGATCGCCCTGCCCGGTGGTGGAGGTGACCACCAGAATGTATTTATCTTTATACTTTTCCCAGTCTGCCAGCTCCGGATCTTCATAAACCTTGGCTTTATGACCCTGGCTTGTGAGTATCGCTTCCGCCTCTTCCGCAACCAGCAGCGAGTTGCCGTACATTGTGCCGACAAAAATGCCTACTTCAGCCATGATATGTTCCCTTAATTATTGCGCTTGCCGTTCATCCTGAACGTTGCCAGATACAAACTCAACCCTTTCATTTTTGGGGAGTTGCCCCAGCCAGCCAAACTGTGACAGCGCCTGCATCCAGACATCATCGAGACCCGCATGGATCGTCAGAGGTTTGCCGGTAAACGGATGCGTCAGGCTCAGTTCGCTTGCGTGCAGCATCAGACGATCGCAACCAAAATGTTCAGCCGCACTGCGGTTCTGGCGCAGATCGCCATGCTTGCTGTCACCGATAATCGGATGTCGCAAATGCTTCAGGTGTCGGCGGAGCTGGTGTTTACGCCCGGTTTTGGGCAAAAGCTCAACCAGGCTGTAGCGAGTGGTGGGAAATTTGCTGGTTGCCACCGGCATTTCAGTCGTCGCCATACCGCGATACTCGGTTACCGCAGGTTGCGGACCTTTGTCATCACGGGCAAATTTATCGGCGATTTTGTCCAGCTCTTCCACCAGAGGATAGTCAAGCGTGGCGGCTTCTGTCAGCCAGCCACGCACGATCGCGTGGTAGCGTTTCTGGATCTGATGCTGCTCAAACTGCTGCGCCAGCAGACGACCCGCTTCGCTGGACAATCCCATCAGCAGTACACCGGAGGTGGGTCTGTCCAGGCGATGGGCGGTAAACACATGCTGACCAATCTGGTCGCGCACGGTCTGCATCACAACCACCTTCTCGTCACGATCCAGCCAGCTGCGGTGCACCAGCCATCCCGACGGTTTGTTCACTGCCACCAGCCACTCATCCTGATAGAGGATCTCAAGCGTCATGCGTCATCACCGGCAAACAACGCATCCAGCTTTTCCAGCTCAGCCAGCATGACAGCACGCGCCGGGTGGGTGGCCTCCAGCGCCATTTCATAGTAAGGCGAGACCGCAAACGCCTGCGGCAGCGGATGTCCACCCTCCAGCAGCGCATGCATACGGGGAATTAACACCCACTGGAGCCACTCAAACGGTGCCAGCGTATCCAGGCAGAACGGCTGGGTACTTGCGAACGCCTCTGGCTGCGGCGCGGTCTCCTGCCACAGCTGATGTTGGCGCAAAAGAGCTTCGATGGCGTGCAACCGGGCACGAACGCTATCGTGTTGCGTCATAGTAACCTCAACTGAAAAAATGAACGGCGCGCAGCATAGCATTGCAGGCAGCAGAAATAAAAAAAGGGAGCACTGTAAAAACAGTGCTCCCGGTTCGTTTCGCAGCATTCCAGCTACAATTTATGCTCCCTGCTCTTCCGTGACAACTTTTCCTGAAGCCCGAAGGCCTGTTCATCCGTAAACTGTTTGCATCCTGCACACATCGTCCTGATGTGTCTGTTTCATCCTGAAACGTCCTGGCCATCCTGACCCACCGATCATCCTGAGCGGCTCTCGTTCTCCTTCCTGGAGGTGTCCCTTACGCGTCCTGCGTGATCCTTTGCTTCATCCTGAAGCCTTCCTGCAGCGCCATCCTGACGTGTCCTGTGTGAGAAGCGCCATCATCCTGATGTTCGTTTCTCGTGTCGGCGTCCTGTCGACAGAGATAGAATCCGCTATTCCGCTTCGTCTTACAACCCACCCTGTAAGCGTTGTCAGCCTCTGAAAAGCGGGCTTGCTGCGTCAGAATTTTATTAATCCTTTGATAATTATCATAATATTTTTCTTAATTACGTAAGGTAATACTGATCGTTGCGGCGATCTCTCACAAACCGTGTAAGAGATCTCTCACACGCGCTGTAGCATGATGGATTACAGAAGCGGCTCAAGTCGGGTAAGGAAATCCGCAAGTGAGGGGGCGAGGGTCTCGCGATTGCGGGTGCCGATTGTCTCTTTGATTACTTCACCAGACAGGTTGCAGACGGAAATAACATCCAGTTCACTGTCCAGCGTGGCAATAAAGAGTGTCGGAGAAAGCTTAAGGCGTTTTTGCGTGACCAGATGACCAATCAGGTTTTCCTGAACACGCTGCAGATCGTCTTCGCTCCAGGTCTGCAACAGCGTCAGCGTTATCTCACCAAAGCGGGCAGGCATATCCCCTGCAAACTGCGTGGTGTAGAACGCGTGAACCGCTGGTTGTACCACAATGTCCATTGCCCGTTCAACCGCATTTACATTCTCCTCGACAGACCAGGGCTGCGGCTGCCAGATAACGTAGTCGTCCACCGAAGAGATAATGCAGGGCGAAGGCACACCATAGAGATCAGCACTTTGCGGCCAGGTGCCCCGGGTGTCATGCCATGCGTCGCAGTAACGGGTCGTGAAGGTCTTAAGGGCATTTGCAGTTTCGATATCCACCGATTTCTCTCTTCTGGTAAGACAGGATAAACTCAGCCCTAAGTGTACCTGTAAAGTGACTATGAAACATGTCTTACGAAAATCATCAGGCGTTAAGTGGCTTAACGCTGGGTAAATCGACCGATTACCGCGACACCTACGATGCCAGCCTGCTGCAGGGCGTTCCGCGCAGCCTTAACCGCGATCCTTTAGGGCTGCGTGCAGACGCGCTGCCGTTTGTCGGCGGTGATATCTGGACGCTGTATGAGCTCTCCTGGCTGAATGCTCGCGGTCTGCCGCAGGTGGCGGTAGGCCAGGTTGAGCTGGATCATGCCAGCCTTAACCTGGTGGAATCCAAAAGCTTCAAGCTGTATCTCAACAGTTTTAATCAGACTAAATTCACCAGCCTGGAAGAGGTTCAGCACACGCTGGAGCGTGATTTACGCGCCTGCGCCCAGGGCAACGTGACCGTTGCGCTGTATCGCCTGAATGAACTGGAAGGGCAACCTGTCGCCCATTTTAACGGCACCTGCATTGACGATCAGGATATCGAGGTGGATAACTACGAGTTCAGCGCCGGGTACCTGGAAAATGCGGCAAGCGGGAAGATCGTGGAAGAGACGCTGGTCAGCCATCTGCTGAAGTCCAACTGCCTGATCACCCACCAGCCGGACTGGGGTTCTGTGCAAATCCAGTATCGCGGCCCCAAAATTGACCGGGAAAAGCTGCTGCGCTATCTGGTGTCGTTCCGCCATCACAACGAATTCCACGAGCAGTGCGTGGAGCGCATCTTCAGCGATATTCAGCGCTTCTGCCAGCCAGAAACGCTGAGCGTGTACGCGCGCTACACCCGTCGTGGCGGGCTGGACATTAACCCGTGGCGCACTAATACCGATTTTGTACCTGCAACGGGCCGACTGGTGCGTCAGTAATATAAATATTTTCACAATATGCGCGGGTAATGCAGCGCTTTAGGTTGTGAAACGTCACGCGGCAGGGCTATTGTAATCAGCAGGGAATGACGATAATCGTCCCATAAGGAGCTCACTTGATTACACATATTAGCCCGCTTGGCTCAATGGATATGTTGTCGCAGCTGGAAGTGGACATGCTTAAACGCACGGCCAGCAGCGATCTTTATCAACTGTTTCGTAACTGTTCACTTGCCGTACTGAACTCCGGAAGCCTGACAGACAACAGTAAAGAACTGTTATCCCGCTTCGAAAGCTTTGATATCAACGTGCTGCGCCGTGAGCGCGGCGTGAAACTTGAAGTGATCAACCCGCCGGAAGAGGCCTTCGTCGACGGGCGGATTATTCGTTCCCTGCAGGCCAACCTGTTTGCCGTGCTGCGTGACATCCTGTTTGTTAACGGGCAGATCCACAACGCGGGCCGCTTCCAGCATCTTGACCTGGAAAGCTCGGTTCATATCACCAACCTGGTGTTTTCTATTCTGCGTAACGCCCGTGCCCTGCACGTTGGCGAAGCACCGAATATGGTCGTCTGCTGGGGCGGTCACTCCATTAACGAAACCGAATACCTGTACGCCCGTCGGGTGGGTACCCAGCTCGGTCTGCGTGAGCTGAATATCTGCACCGGCTGTGGCCCAGGCGCGATGGAAGCGCCAATGAAAGGTGCCGCCGTGGGTCATGCCCAGCAGCGTTATAAAGAGGGGCGCTTTATCGGCATGACCGAGCCGTCGATCATCGCCGCTGAGCCACCTAACCCGCTGGTCAACGAGCTGATTATCATGCCGGATATCGAAAAGCGCCTGGAAGCGTTTGTCCGTATCGCTCACGGCATCATCATCTTCCCGGGCGGCGTGGGTACGGCAGAGGAGCTGCTCTATCTGCTGGGGATCCTGATGAACCCGGCCAACAAAGATCAGGTTCTGCCGCTGATCCTGACCGGGCCGAAAGAGAGTGCCGACTACTTCCGCGTGCTGGACGAGTTTATCGTGCATACGCTGGGTGAAGCCGCGCGTCGTCACTATCGCATTATCATTGACGATGCGGCAGAAGTGGCGCGTCAGATGAAAAAAGCGATGCCGCTGGTGAAAGAGAACCGTCGTGATACCGGTGATGCCTACAGCTTTAACTGGTCAATCCGTATTGCGCCGGATCTGCAGATCCCGTTCGAGCCTTCGCATGAGAATATGGCGAACCTGAAACTCTATCCTGACCAGCCGGTAGAAGTGCTGGCCGCCGACCTGCGTCGCGCCTTCTCGGGCATTGTGGCGGGTAACGTGAAAGAGGTGGGGATCCGCGCCATTGAGCAGTTTGGCCCGTATAAGATCCACGGTGACCCGGAGATGATGCGCCGCATGGACGACATGCTGCAAGGCTTTGTCGCCCAACACCGTATGAAGCTGCCGGGCTCGGCTTATATTCCTTGCTACGAAATCTGCACATAAGGCGTTAATCGTTCTTCTGAGGGCCGGGGCGCGTTCTGTCGTTACCCGGCCTTTTTTTCGCATCAATTCATAGTTATCGCTTATAGAATTTATAAACTGCACGCCAACGCAAACGATTACCTGGATTTTAAAACCATAAATTATCAGCTTTAAAGCAAATTACTCATCAGAAAATCCTAAAACCCACCATCTTTACAGCGCAAGACACCTATCTTCGGGGCCGCTCTTTCCGGACATATGTTGTTAATGGTAGCCTTCGCGCCCGTAAATTCTCTTTGATGTTTTTTTAACAGAGAAATGGTCTAAATATACCCACATCATGAGTGGATTATTGCATTTGGGATCGCGATCACTGATACATTCATAAGTAGAATGTATCTTTCCGCCCGCCAATAGTTACGGGTGAAAATTATTAAAAAACCGTCACTGAACGAATTTCATATTACCGTCAGGCATTTTTTCATCGGATTTGACTACAAACCTGACAATTTGCTTCCTCCAGGAGATACAGATGGAAACCACTCAAACCAGCACCGTTGCTTCGATTGAATCCCGAAGTGGTTGGCGCAAAACGGATACCATGTGGATGCTTGGCCTTTACGGCACAGCAATCGGCGCTGGTGTACTGTTCCTTCCTATCAACGCAGGCGTCGGCGGTCTGATCCCGCTGATCATTATGGCCATCATCGCGTTCCCGATGACCTTCTTCGCACACCGCGGTCTGACCCGCTTCGTGCTGTCCGGTAAAAACCCGGGCGAAGACATCACCGAAGTGGTTGAAGAGCATTTCGGCGTTGGCGCAGGGAAACTGATTACCCTGCTCTACTTCTTCGCCATTTACCCGATTCTGCTGGTTTACAGCGTGGCGATCACCAACACCGTTGAAAGCTTCATGACGCACCAGCTGCAGATGACGCCGCCACCGCGTGCCATTCTGTCCCTGATCCTGATCGTCGGTATGATGACCATCGTGCGCTTCGGCGAGCAGATGATTGTTAAAGCGATGAGCGTCCTGGTGTTCCCGTTTGTTGCCGCACTGATGGTGCTGGCCTGCTACCTGATCCCACAGTGGAACGGTGCGGCGCTGGAAACCCTCTCCCTGAGCAGCGCATCTGCAACCGGTAACGGCCTGATGATGACCCTGTGGCTGGCGATTCCGGTAATGGTCTTCTCCTTCAACCACTCCCCGATCATCTCTTCCTTCGCCGTGGCGAAGCGTGAAGAGTACGGCGCAGGCGCAGAGAAGAAGTGCTCCAGCATCCTGGCACGTGCACACATCATGATGGTGCTGACCGTAATGTTCTTCGTCTTCAGCTGCGTACTGAGCCTCTCCCCGGCGGACCTGGCAGCAGCGAAAGAGCAGAACATCTCCATTCTGTCTTACCTGGCGAACCACTTTAACGCACCGATTATTGCGTGGATGGCACCGATCATCGCCATTATCGCCATCACCAAATCCTTCCTCGGCCACTACCTGGGCGCACGTGAAGGTTTTAACGGTATGGTGATCAAATCTCTGCGCGGTAAAGGCAAGAGCATTGAAATCAGCAAGCTGAACAAAATCACTGCACTGTTCATGCTGCTTACCACCTGGGCCGTTGCTACGCTGAACCCAAGCATCCTGGGCATGATTGAAACCCTGGGCGGTCCGGTTATCGCGATGATTCTGTTCCTGATGCCGATGTACGCAATTCAGAAAGTCCCTGCTATGCGTAAGTACAGCGGTCATGTGAGCAACATCTTTGTGGTTATCATGGGGCTTATCGCTATCTCTGCGATCTTCTACTCCCTGTACACCATGTTCTGATTATCACCCGCGCCGTCCCCGGACGGCGCACTCCTTCCTCTCTGACTGAAAGCAATGGACGCATCATGATTAGCGTATTCGATATCTTCAAAATCGGTATTGGTCCTTCCAGCTCTCACACTGTCGGACCAATGAAAGCCGGTAAGCAGTTCACGGATGACTTGATTGCACGCGGCATCTTGCACGACATCACCCGCGTGGTTGTCGATGTGTACGGCTCGCTTTCCCTGACCGGAAAAGGCCACCATACCGATATCGCCATTATCATGGGCCTGGCGGGAAACCTGCCGGATACCGTTGATATTGATGCGATCCCTGGCTTCATCCAGGACGTAAACACCCACGGTCGCCTGCTGCTGGCAAACGGCGAACACGAAGTGGAATTCCCGGTTGACCATTGCATGAATTTCCATGCGGACAACCTGTCGCTGCACGAAAACGGCATGCGCATTACCGCGCTGGCCGGCGACACCGCGGTTTACAGCCAGACCTATTACTCTATCGGCGGCGGGTTTATCGTCGACGAAGACCACTTTGGTCAAACCAGCACCTCTTCTGTCGACGTGCCGTATCCGTACAAAACTGCGGCCGATCTCCAGCGTCACTGTCAGGAGACGGGGCTTTCCCTCTCCGGTCTGATGATGAAAAACGAGCTGGCCCTGCACAGCAAAGCGGAGCTGGAACAGCACTTTGCTAACGTCTGGGAGGTGATGCGCGGCGGGATTGAACGCGGGATCACCACCGAAGGCGTTCTGCCCGGTAAGCTTCGCGTACCGCGTCGTGCGGCCGCGCTGCGCCGTATGCTGGTGAGCACCGACAAAACGACCACCGACCCAATGGCCGTCGTAGACTGGATCAACATGTTCGCCCTGGCGGTGAACGAAGAGAACGCCGCAGGGGGCCGCGTGGTCACGGCGCCAACCAACGGTGCCTGCGGTATCGTTCCGGCCGTGCTGGCCTACTACGACAAGTTTATCCGTGAAGTGAACGCCAACTCGCTGGCGCGCTACCTGCTGGTCGCCAGTGCGATTGGTTCTCTGTATAAGATGAACGCCTCCATTTCCGGCGCGGAAGTGGGCTGTCAGGGTGAAGTGGGCGTGGCCTGTTCCATGGCCGCTGCGGGTCTGGCAGAGCTGTTAGGCGCAAGCCCGGCGCAGGTCTGCATTGCCGCCGAAATCGGCATGGAGCATAACCTGGGGCTGACCTGTGACCCGGTTGCCGGACAGGTTCAGGTGCCGTGTATCGAACGTAACGCGATCGCCTCCGTGAAGGCAGTGAACGCCGCACGAATGGCGCTGCGCCGCACCAGCGAGCCACGCGTCTGCCTCGATAAGGTTATCGAAACCATGTACGAAACCGGTAAAGATATGAACGCCAAATACCGTGAAACCTCTCGCGGTGGTCTGGCAATGAAGATCGTGACCTGCGATTAAGCCTCTCAGGAAGCCTCGTTTTGCGAGGCTTCTTCCTGTTTTCCCCGCCGCGCATAGTTTCATACCGCTGACAGTGTTACCCTTCCTTCATGAGATAGAAGGGAGATTATCTGTGGCTGTTCATTTGCTTATCGTCGACGCGCTCAACCTGATTCGCCGGATCCATGCAGTGCAAGGCACGCCCTGTAAGGACACCTGTCTGCACGCGCTGGAGCAACTTATTCGCCACAGCGAACCGACGCATGTCGTGGCCGTATTTGATGACGAGGCGCGTAATTCCGGCTGGCGACATCAGCGTTTGCCGGACTATAAAGCCGGACGCGCCCCCATGCCGGACGATTTGCATTCAGAAATGCCGATGATTCGCTCGGCATTCGAAAAGCGCGGCGTGCCCTGCTGGGGCGCCCAGGGCAATGAAGCGGACGATCTCGCGGCGACGCTTGCGGTCAAAGTGGCCAGCGCCGGGCATCAGGCAACCATTGTGTCGACGGATAAAGGCTACTGCCAGCTGCTCTCACCCACTATCCGCATTCGTGATTACTTCCAGAAACGCTGGCTCGACGCCCCGTTTATTGCCAGTGAATTTGGCGTCTCACCTGAGCAACTTCCTGACTACTGGGGGCTGGCGGGGATCAGCAGCTCTAAAGTGCCGGGCGTTGCCGGTATTGGGCCAAAAAGCGCCGCACAGTTGCTGACGGATTTTCAGAACCTGGAAGGGATCTACGCCCGGCTCGATGAAGTTCCGGAAAAATGGCGTAAGAAGCTGGAGGCCCATAAAGAAATGGCCTTTATCTGCCGGGATGTGGCGACGTTACAGACGGATTTACAGCTGGACGGGAATTTGCAGCAGTTGAGATTAGAGCGTTAAGCGTCCCCTCTCCCCGTTGAGGAGAGGGTTAGGGTGAGGGGCCTATCGCTCGTCGCGACGCCCGCCCACGGCCGCCCACCAGCGACGAATATGCACCGTCACCTCTTCGCGATCGTGATACAGCTGACGCGCCTGGATCTCCACGTTAATGCCGTGTTCATCCAGTTGCTGCTGAATATAGGCCAGGTTCTGAGAGACCTCCTCATAGCGCTTTTTCATTGGCAGCTTGAGGTTAAAAATCGTCTCACGACACCAGCCGTTCACCAGCCAGGAGGCCATCAGTGCCGCCACTTTCGCTGGTTTTTCCACCATATCGCATACCATCCAGGAGATGTTATTGCGGGTTGGACGATAGCGGAAACCGTCTTCACGCAGCCAGGTGACCTGCCCGGTGTCCATCAGGCTTTGCGCCATCGGGCCGTTATCAACAGACGACACCCACATGTTGCGTTTCACCAGCTGATAGGTCCAGCCACCGGGACACGCACCGAGATCGACCGCGTACATGCCGTTGGCCAGACGCTCATCCCACTCATCCGCCGGAATAAAGACGTGAAACGCCTCTTCCAGCTTCAGGGTTGAACGGCTCGGCGCATCAGCCGGGAACTTCAGGCGTGGGATCCCCATAAAGAACGGAGAGTTGTTGTTGGTATAAGAGTAACCGGCGTAGCAGCAGCCCGGGGCAATAAAGAAGATATGCACGACCGGACGTTTTGGCGTTTCGTAGTTTGTCAGCACGCCGGCATCACGCAGCGCTGCGCGCAGCGGTACGGTGAACTTACGGCAGAACTTCATCAGCTCTTTGCTTTCGTTGGTGTCGGCCACTTCAACGCGCAAATCGCCCCCCTTCTCGACCACGCCCTGCAGCATGCCCACAATCGGGGTGATGCGATCTTCTGGCGGGAGATCTTTCAGCAACTCACCCGCGACAAACATCTGGCGCGCAAAGATCAGTGAACTGAACGGCAGCTCGCGTGCCAGCTTATCCGCATCGTCAGGCTGGTAGCATTCGAACACCACATAGCCCGCATTATCCTTAACGCGCGCAAAACCGAAGACTTCTCGCTTCGCCGCTTTATCCGTAATTTCCGCGGCGCACTCTTTCTCAAACCCCGGGCGACAATATAAAACAACCTTATTCATGAACAACGCCCTTGCGTTTCAGACGGATAGCTCCGATAAACATTAATACCCACCCTGCCAGGAAGCTGACGCCGCCGACAGGTGTAACAAACGCCCACAGGCGCAAATGCGAGAGCGCAAGGCAGTAAAGGCTGCCGCTGAACAGCACCGTACCCAGCGCCAGGAAAACGCTGCTCCAATAAAACCAGATGCTGATGCGGCGCTGCATCGCTACCGCCAGCCCAAAAATAGCCAGCGTATGGAACGCCTGGTATTCAAGGCCGGTCTGGATCCAGCCCATCTCCACCACACCCAAAGACTTGCTTAAGACATGTGCGCCAAACGCGCCCAGTGCAACAAAAATAAAGCCACTCACCGCGGCAAAAATCAGCATGAATCGGCTGGTCATGTTTCAGTCCTAAAGTAATGCGTGCCCGGCACACAAAAATTATTGTTCATACCTGAAGCGGAATTTTTCTTGCTCGCTCGCCGCTTTCGCCAGTATCCACTGCCGGAAAGCGGCTATTTTACCCAGTTCTGCCTGACTGTCATGACAAACCAGATAAAACGCATTCTTGCTGACCAGTACATCATTAAAAGGGCAAACCAGACGGCCGGCCTCAATTTCGGACTGCGCCATGACGTTGTTCGCCAACGCAATGCCCTGTCCGTGAATGGCAGCCTGTAGCACCATCGCACTGTGGCTAAAGATGGGGCCCTGCTGCACGTTTATATGATTAAGACCTAATTGACGGGTATAAGTTTGCCAGTCGCGGCGAGAAGCATCGTGTAACAACGTATGTTGTGCCAGATCGGCGGGCGTTTTTAACGCTTTATCGCCTGTCAAAAGCAGCGGTGAACAGACTGGCAGCAGATATTCTGCGTATAATTTCTCGACACGCAAGCCCGGCCAGTTACCACGCCCATAAAAAATGGCAACGTCCACATCGTCCGCCAGTTTGTCTTCCTGACGATCCACCGCCTGGATCCTGACATCAATTCCCGGATAAGCTGAGTTAAAGCTTGAGAGTCTGGGCACCAGCCACTGAATGGCAAAACTGGGCAATAAACTGACTGTCAGTGCGCCTTTTGCACTCCTGGCCTGCAGCTTGCGCGTGGCTTCCGTGAGCTGGGAAAAAATCTCTTTAATATCCTGAAAATAGCTCTGCCCCTCTTCCGTCAGCAACAGCGAACGGTTGCGTCGGCGAAACAGCTTGAGGCCCAGAAAATCCTCCAGAGACTTGATTTGGTGACTTACTGCGGCCTGTGTCACAAAAAGCTCATCTGCTGCGCGGGTGAAGCTTAGATGACGTGCTGCTGCATCAAAAACACGTAATGCATTTAGGGGTGGCAATCGCTTGGACATGGTTATCTGGCTTAGATGTTAACGAGATTTAACAAACAGGAAACAACGTTTAACCTATTAGTTTTTTTTATCTGAGCCATTATAATTTGTCCGTTGAGGAACTACCAGCAAATACCTATAGTGGCGGCACTTCCTGAGCCGGAACGAGAAGCTTTTTTTGGAATGCGTGTTCTGAAGAGCTTTTGGCTTACGGTTGTGATGTTGTGTTGTTGTGTTTGCAATTGGTCTGCGATTCAGACCACGGTAGCAACGCTACCAATTTTTCACTTCCTGTACATTTACCCTGTCTGTCCATAGTGATTAATGTAGCACCGCC
Source organism: Enterobacter cloacae complex sp. SHL021 (assembly GCF_049237765.1). NCBI lineage: Bacteria > Pseudomonadati > Pseudomonadota > Gammaproteobacteria > Enterobacterales > Enterobacteriaceae > Enterobacter > Enterobacter cloacae complex sp. SHL021. The sequence continues at coordinate 119,007 of NZ_JBMKJG010000007.1, forward strand.
AATTTGCGGTGCTTTTTTTTGCTTAGCGATCTGTTAATGCTCGATCTCTTTCATCTCTTTCACGTCCGTGCGGTTGATCTGCTGCTTGTTCCCGTTAGCATCTTTGTATGAAATCATCCCGGTATCGTTATCGGTTGTCGGTTTCCCTTCCGAAACAATGGAACGACCATCGTTAGTGTGCATGACGTAGTTGTTACCAGAACAGGCGCTCAGGGCAAAAGTAAACGCACAGGCAGAAATGATTGCAGCTGTCTTATTCATGATTCTTCTCCTTTAGCAATTAATGCTATTCAAACCTCGATTTATAACAGGCTAAAACATCCGCCTAACACTATTTAGCATAACCTGCTTTTTCAGGGGCGTTGGGATAAGCAGACAATTCTGATAGATATCAACCTCCTTGCCCTGCCGCTGAAATTGCGCGACGATCTCAGTAATGCAATGAGGAATTCCATGAACGCTTTCAGTCCTGCGCAGTTTCGCGCACAGTTTCCGGCGCTGGCCGATGCCGGTATTTATCTCGATAGCGCTGCCACAGCCTTAAAGCCGCAGGCGGTTATTGAGGCAACGCAGCAGTTTTATAGCCTGAGCGCAGGCAATGTGCATCGTAGCCAGTTTGCCGAGGCCCAGCGCTTAACCGCACGCTACGAAGCCGCACGCGATCAGGTTGCTCGTCTGATCAATGCCGAAAGCGGGAAAAACATCGTCTGGACGCGGGGTACCACCGAAGCCATAAACATAGTGGCCCAGTGTTATGCACGCCCACTGCTTCAGCCCGGAGACGAGATCATCGTCAGTGAAGCGGAACATCACGCCAACCTGGTCCCATGGCTGATGGTGGCAGAGCAAACAGGGGCACGGGTGGTGAAGCTCCCGCTGGGGACAGATTACCTGCCGGACGTAGCACAGTTACCGGAGCTGATTACACCGCGCAGCCGCATTCTGGCGCTTGGACAGATGTCCAACGTCACCGGTGGCTGCCCGGATTTGGCGCAGGCTATCCGCATCGCGCATGCCAACGGCATCATAGTGATGGTTGACGGCGCGCAGGGCGTAGTCCATTTCCCGGCCGATGTGCAAAAACTGGATATCGATTTTTATGCCTTCTCAGGGCATAAGCTCTACGGACCAACCGGTATCGGGGCGCTGTACGGTAAGCCTGAGCTGCTGGCAAAAATGACGCCGTGGCTCGGTGGCGGCAAGATGATCGCGGAAGTCTCTTTCGAGGGCTTTAAAACCCAGGACGTCCCTTACCGGCTGGAAGCGGGTACGCCAAACGTGGCGGGCGTCATTGGCCTGAGCGCCGCGCTCGAATGGCTCGCCGAAACGGACATTGTCCAGGCGGAAAGCTGGAGCCGGGGTCTGGCGACGCTGGCTGAAGAGGAGCTTAAAAAACGCCCTGGCTTCCGTTCGTTCCGCGTGCAGGATTCAAGCCTGTTATCCTTTGATTTTGCGGGCGTACACCATAGCGACATGGTGACCCTGCTGGCAGGATATGGCATTGCGCTGCGTGCCGGGCAGCACTGTGCCCAGCCGCTGCTGGCAGCGCTTGGCGTGAGTGGTACACTGCGCGCCTCGTTTGCACCTTACAATACCCAAAGCGATGTCGACGCGCTGATTTCCGCGGTTGACCGCGCCCTTGAACTCCTGGTGGATTAATGACTAGCTCAGCTTTAGCCGGACATCCGTTTGGCACAGTGATCACAGAAGAAACGTTAAAACAGACCTTCGCGCCGCTCACACAATGGGAAGATAAATATCGTCAACTGATCCTGCTGGGTAAGCAGCTTCCGGCCCTTTCTGACGATCTCAAAGCGCAGGCAAAAGAGATCGCGGGCTGTGAAAACCGCGTCTGGCTTGGGTTCAGCGTATCCGGTGAGAAACTGCATTTCTTTGGCGACAGCGAAGGACGTATCGTTCGCGGTCTGCTGGCGGTGCTGTTAACCGCCATCGAAGGGAAAAGCGCGGCGACGCTACTGGCGCACTCGCCGCTGGCTCTGTTCGATGAGTTAGGGCTGCGCGCGCAGCTGAGCGCCTCGCGCGGTCAGGGCCTGGTCGCCCTTAGCGAAGCGGTGCAGGACGCCGCCCGTCAGGCTCAGGCCTGACGTTCCGCCTTCGCCATCATCTTTTTCAGTGCGTGAGACACCGCCACAAAGCCAAAAGAGGCGGTCACCATAGTGGCCGCGCCAAATCCAGAGGCGCAATCCATCCTTTTTGGCCCTTCCGCCTTGCTTTTCATTGCACACACCGAGCCGTCCGCCTGCGGATACACCAGCGCTTCGGTCGAGAAAACACAGTCGACGCCCAGCTTGCCCTTGCTGTTTTTCACCACGTTAAAATCGCTTTTCAGACGTTCACGCAGCTTGGCCGCCAGCGGATCCTGAATGGTTTTGGCCAGATCGGCCACCTGGATCTGTGTGGGATCAATTTGTCCGCCTGCGCCACCGGTGGTCACCAGTGGCACCTTGTAACGACGACAGTACGCAATAAGCGCCGCTTTTGGACGCACGCTATCGATCGCGTCAATCACGTAGCTGTAGCCTTTACTCATATAGTCTGCGACATTATCCGCCGTCACAAAATCATCAATCACCGTGACCCGACATTCCGGGTTGATCAGGCGGATACGCTCTGCCATGACCTCAGATTTTGCCAGGCCGACGTTGTCACGCAGGGCATGGATTTGACGGTTGGTGTTGGTGACGCACACGTCATCCATATCAATCAGCGTGATTGCGCCAATACCGGTTCTCGCCAGCGCTTCTGCCGCCCACGAGCCCACACCACCAATGCCCACGACGCAGACATGCGCATCCGCAAACAGCTGCAGGGCTTTTTCACCATAGAGACGTGCCGTACCGCCAAAACGCTGGCGCCAGGCGTCGCTGATTACCACAGACATAAAACCTCAGATGTAAAAAGGGTGAGGTTTTTCCTCACCCTGAACAGTAATCCGTATTCCGCTCAGAATACCACAATCAGCCGCTGAATACGTTTCCGGTGCCAGGCGCTGTCTTCAGTACCCATACGCGGCCATAGTGGTTATACCAGCCCGCCCGGTGACCGGCATCCGGACCAATTCCCTGATAAATATCGAAGTGCTGGCCTTTAATCGCGCCACCAACGTCCAGTGCCACCATCAGACGTAGCTCGTACTGGCCGTTAAATTTACCGTTATTATCCAGCAGCGGCACTTCTGCCAGCAGCGTGGTGCCCGCAGGAATGATGGAACGATCCGATGCTACCGACGCACGGCCAATCAGCGGCACGGCACTCGCCCCTTTCACCGGCGCAAAGTTTTGCGGTTTGAAGAAGACGAACGACGGGTTCTGCTCCAGCAGCTCGCGTACCTCAGCTTCACTGTGTTTTTCGCCCCACTCGCGGATCGCCTGCATCGACATATCTTCTTTTTTCACTTCGCCACGGTCGATCAGCACTTTACCAATGCTGCGATAGGCATGGCCGTTTTTACCGGCGTAGCTAAAGAAGTTCAGCGGAGAACCGTCACCAAAATCGATGTAGCCGCTGCCCTGAACGTCCATGATGAAGTTATCCATCAGGGAGTTGCTGTAAGCCAGGACGTAGTTTTCGCTAAGCGCACCGGCGTAGATCTCCGCACGGGACGGCAAGCGACCACGTTTTGGCGGCATACGATAAATAGGATACTGGAATTCGCCCTGACGCGTATGTCGCGCCTGGATAACCGGGGTGTAATAGCCGGTAAACTGCACGTTGCCGTAGTTGTCCGCCCCTTCCATCTGCCAGGCGTCGATACCAAACTGGCGCATATTGCGCGTATCGCCGCCCGCGCGCAGCCAGTCCTGCACCGCGTTATAGACGCTACTCTGGGCACCATACAGGCGCGGCGACGCATTGCGGATCTGGTAAACCTGCTCGGAGAAATCACCGGCGTTGATCGGTGCGCCGACAGCATCCGGCTGGTTAACTAAAGAGAAAGGCTGGGATAACTTCCCGTCTTTATACTGTTGACCGCGATCGGTCGGTTTAGAAGAACAGGCCGCAAGAATGGCTACCATTGCGCCCGTGATCAGATACTTTGCCCAACGTCCTTTCATTATATCTCGTCTTTAAGTTGCCCATTTCCGCGTGATGAAGATAACAAACCCACTGTTCTAATGAAACGGAATCACATGCCCTTTGGCAAATTCTGAGCAAAAAATAGTCCAAAGGTTTCAATGTCGTTCAATTTACATACAAAATTAATGAATTATGTGAAAAAGGGGTTGCATCACAAACCTAACCGAGTATAGTGCGCTTCCACGGACGCGGGGTGGAGCAGCCTGGTAGCTCGTCGGGCTCATAACCCGAAGGTCGTCGGTTCAAATCCGGCCCCCGCAACCAATTAAAATTTGATGAAGTATAAGCAGTACGGTGACGCGGGGTGGAGCAGCCTGGTAGCTCGTCGGGCTCATAACCCGAAGGTCGTCGGTTCAAATCCGGCCCCCGCAACCAATCAAATTTGATGAAGTAAAAGCAGTACGGTGCCGCGGGGTGGAGCAGCCTGGTAGCTCGTCGGGCTCATAACCCGAAGGTCGTCGGTTCAAATCCGGCCCCCGCAACCAATACTTCTAAAAACAATAAACACCCTTAAGGGTGTTTTTTTGTATCTGTCGTTTGTGAATTTGCCGGGGGTTAACCCGGCGTTCAGCATTATCCACGTCGTGCCAGCGTCGCCCCGTCAGAGAAATACGCCCGGATCCCTGCCAGAATCGACTCAGCCACTTCCTGCTGGAATTTGGCCGTCTTGAGCTTACGCTCCTCTTCCACGTTACTGATAAACGCCGTTTCAACCAGGATAGACGGAATATCCGGTGCCTTCAGCACCGCAAACCCGGCCTGCTCGACGCTGGTTTTGTGCAGCTTGTTGACCCGCCCCAGCTTGCCCAGTACCGCTTTACCAAACTTCAGGCTGTCGGTAATGGTCAGCGATTGCACCATGTCGAACATGGTGTGATCAACGTAGCGGTCGCCGCTTTTGCTCACACCACCGATGAGATCCGAGGCGTTCTGCGTGTCCGCGAGGTAACGCGCCGCGGTACTGGTTGCCCCTTTGGTCGAGAGTGCAAATACTGACGATCCACTCGGCTGACGGCTGGTAAAAGCATCAGCATGGATAGAGACGAAGAGATCCGCCCGCTGCTTCTGGGCTTTTGCCACGCGGACTTTCAACGGAATAAAGACGTCTTCATTACGCGTCATGTAGGCGCGCATGTTGCCCTCTCTATCGATTAACGCCTTCAGACGGCGGGCAATCTGCAACACCACATCTTTTTCCCGCGTCCGGTATTTGCCTACCGCACCCGAGTCTTCTCCGCCGTGGCCAGGATCGAGCATGATCACAATCGGGCGATCGCGCCCTGCTTTTCCGGGCTGCGGACCACTCTGCGCAGGCGGAACCTGTTTCTCCAGATTGCCCTGGTTGTAGTCTTCCAGTAACGCCAGGAGCGGATCCTGAATGTCCGTTGCATTCGCCGGATAGAGATCCATCACCAGACGCTCTTTGAACGATGCCACAGGCGCAAGGGCGAACAGCTGCGGTTTCACGTTCTGCTTGAGTTCAAACACCATGCGCACGGTTTGCGGATCAAACTGCCCAACGCGCGCCGATTTGATAAACGGATCGTCACCGCGGATCTGCGCCGCCATCCCCTTCAGAACGGAGTTCAGGTTAACGCCTTCGAGATCCACCACCACACGCTCAGGGTTGCTCAGGGCAAATTGCTTATATTTCAGCACCCGATTGGATTCCACCGTCACGCGCGTGTAAGTTGACGACGGCCAGACGCGCACCGCCACCACCTGACTTGTGGCGGCAAGACCCACCTGGCTGACGCTGAGCAGCCACATCGCCCCTGCCCCTTTTAACAAACGGCGGCGGCTTATTGCTGAATTGGATCCCGACATGCTTCTCCCGAGCAAGAAATCTGATTGACAGACAAAACATCAAAATTGACCGAAAACTTTAACGAATGACGCATAAAGTGTCATCTATAAAAGGGTAAACAATCATACGTTAACGCACGGATTACTTATTATTTTCTGTGGGTCGCAGAAAATTTAGGCTTGCACATGCGGCCACAATCGAATAAAAATACAGAAATTACGAATAAACATTCATTAAGGGTTGTGCCATGGTGAAGGAACGTAGAACCGAACTGGTCCAGGGATTCCGCCATTCTGTTCCCTATATCAACGCCCATCGGGGAAAAACGTTTGTCATCATGCTCGGCGGCGAAGCCATTGAGCATGAAAACTTTTCCAGCATCGTCAATGACATTGGCCTGCTGCACAGCCTCGGCATCCGCCTGGTGGTGGTGTATGGTGCGCGTCCGCAGATCGATGCGAACCTGGCCGCACACCATCACGAGCCGATTTATCACAAGCATACCCGCGTTACGGATGCCAAAACCCTTGAGCTGGTGAAACAGGCAGCGGGTCTGCTGCAGCTTGATATCACCGCGCGTCTGTCCATGAGCCTGAACAACACGCCGCTTCAGGGGGCGCATATCAACGTCGTCAGCGGTAACTTCATCATCGCTCAGCCTCTCGGCGTGGACGACGGGGTGGACTATTGCCACAGCGGACGTATTCGTCGTATTGATGAGGAAGCCATTCATCGTCAACTGGACAGCGGTGCCATTGTATTGATGGGGCCGGTGGCCGTTTCCGTAACCGGCGAGAGCTTTAACCTCACTTCAGAAGAGATTGCCACCCAGCTGGCGATCAAGCTGAAGGCGGAGAAAATGATTGGGTTTTGCTCCTCTCAGGGCGTCGTGAACGAAGAAGGGGTGATCGTGCCAGAGCTCTTCCCGAATGAGGCCCAGGCCCGCGTGGAAGCGCTGGAAGCCGAGGGAGATTACTACTCTGGTACCGTTCGTTTCCTGCGCGGTGCTGTGAAAGCCTGCCGCAGCGGCGTGCGTCGCAGCCATCTCATCAGCTATCAGGAAGACGGTGCCCTTCTGCAGGAGCTGTTCTCCCGCGACGGTATCGGCACCCAGATTGTAATGGAGAGCGCGGAGCAGATCCGCCGCGCCACCATTAACGATATCGGCGGTATTCTGGAGTTAATTCGCCCGCTGGAGCAGCAAGGGATCCTGGTACGCCGTTCCCGCGAACAGCTGGAAATGGAGATCGACAAATTTACGATTATCCAGCGCGATAACCTGACCATCGCCTGCGCCGCGCTCTATCCGTTCCCGGAGGAGAAGATCGGCGAAATGGCCTGCGTTGCCGTCCATCCAGACTACCGCAGCTCTTCACGCGGCGAGATGCTGCTTGAGCGCGTGGCGGCTCAGGCGCGCCAGATGGGCCTGAGCAAGCTGTTCGTCCTGACCACGCGCAGCATTCACTGGTTCCAGGAGCGCGGATTTACGCCTGTGGATATTGATTTGCTGCCTGAAAGTAAAAAAGAGATGTACAACTATCAACGCCGCTCAAAGGTGCTGATGGCCGATCTGGGATAACAGATCCTTCGCCGGGTGGCGTTGCGCCGACCCGGCCTCTCTTTCTCACCTCGTTCAGAGGGACTCAAATATCGCGCTCAGGCCGCTTCGCCGTTCTGTACGGGTGGCAATCGCCTGCACCAGCACACGCTCGTCGGTATAGAGCGACAAGCGCTGACGCGCGCGGGTGATGGCGGTGTAGATGAGCTCGCGGGTAATCACGGGTGAAAGCTGGGTGGGCAGGATCAACGCCGCATGGTTGAACTCCGAGCCCTGGGACTTGTGTACCGTCATCGCCCATGCTGTTTCATGTTCAGGCAAGCGACTGGGCTGCACAGACTTCACGCTTCCGTCCGGCATCAGGAACCAGACGCGTAGCCCCTGTCCACGGTCAAGCGCAATGCCAATATCGCCGTTAAACAACCCCAGCGCGCTATCGTTACGGGAGATCATCACTGGCCGACCTTCGTACCAGCGTGAATGCGGCGTGCGGGTGATTTTGCGCTTTTGCGCAAGCAGTTGCTCAAGCCTGTCGTTGAGGCCGCTGACGCCAAAAGGCCCTTCCCTCAGCGCACACAGCAGCTGATACTCGCCAAACGCGGCAATGACCTGCGCAGGCGTATGTTGCTGCTGCACGCTCGTCAGGAAGTGCTGATAGCCCAGCAGGGCATCATCCAGCATCGCCTGATACTCTTCCCCGGTTTGCAGCGATTTCTTCTCAATATCACTGAAGCTGCCGTCAAAAACGGCACTGGTCGCATGCCGATCCCCTCTGTTCACGGCCGCCGCCAGTTGGCCAATGCCGGAATCACTCCCGAACCGGTAGCTTTTTTGCAGCAGACAGAGGCTGTCTCGCAGCGCCGCCGCGAGAGACTGACTTTCGGCTGCGAGCGAACATCCAGTGAGGCGAGCTAACTCCTCAGCACGTTCCGCGGTATACCCAAGACTCGCATACGTGCAGATATCGCCCAGTACGGCCCCGGCTTCCACCGAGGCAAGCTGGTCACGATCGCCCAGGAAAATTACGCGCGCGTGGGGAGGTAAGGCGTCAATCAGCCGCGACATCATCGTCAGGTCGATCATCGACGCTTCATCCACCACCAGCACGTCAAGATGCAGCGGGTTTCCGGCGTGGTAACGCAGGCGCTGGCTGCCCGGCTGGGCACCCAGTAGCCGGTGCAGGGTGCTGGCTTCATTGGGGAAAAGCGCAAGCTGTTCCTGCTTGAGCGGCAGTTTTTGCAGCGCGCCACCTAACGACTCCGTCAGCCTGGCCGCCGCTTTGCCGGTGGGCGCCGCCAGGCGAATACGGCATTTTTGCTCACCCGACAGCTGAATCAGCGCGGCAAGCAGTTTTGCCACGGTGGTGGTTTTACCCGTGCCCGGTCCGCCCGAGATCACCGAGATCCGCCGCGTTAAGGCGACGGCCGCCGCCACTTTCTGCCAGTCTGTCGCCTCATCTGAGGTAAACAGGGCATCCAGCGTTTGCCGGAGCCGCGCTTCTTCACAGGGAAGCGGCGCATTTGTCTCGCTGAAAAAGCGCGCTACCGTCAGTTCATTACGCCACAGCCGGTTAAGGTACAACCGGTCGCCAATAAGGATCATGGGCGTCTGGGTATCGGCTCTGCTGACAGCAGGAGAGCTTAGCAAAACGCTCTGCCAGTCTACCGACTCGCCCAGCAGGGCAAAACAGGACTGAAGAGCCGAAGGCATTTTCTCATCAATGGTCAGGCGCGAAAGCGGCAGGCAGACATGCCCTTCCCCCGCGTCGTTGCTCAGGATAGCGGCAGCCAGCATCACGGCCGGCTGCTCGCCAGCCACCATGATGGCGAACTGCACATCAAGATGGCGCAGTAAACGCTGTTCTACGGCTTCTAGCAGTAATTCCTGCATCGTCATGCCAACTCCTCCGTGCCTGCGGCAAATAAACTGTCCATTTTCTCAATCAGTGCCGCGTCCGGGCGCGTACTAAAAATACCAGACTGCGGATCGGCGGCATCCACCCCGCGCAGGAAGAGGTAAATCACCCCGCCAAAATGGTCTTCGTAGCGGTAATTTGCAATGCGATGACGCAGATAGCGATGCAGCGCCAGGGTATACAGCTGGTACTGCAGATCGTAACGATGCATCTGCATGGCAGAGGCCATCGCCTGTTGGGTATAGGCTTCGCTGTTTTCACCCAACCAGTTCGATTTGTAATCCAACAGGTAGTAACGCCCTTCATGGCGGAACACCAGATCGATAAAGCCCTTCAGCATCCCCTGAACCTGACGGAAGTTAAGTGGCGGGCAACCGGCGGATAGCGGGTCGTGCTCGCGGATCAGCGCATCCAGTGCCTCGGCTCTTAGCGGGCTGGCGATGGGGAGATAAAACTCCATCTCCACCTGCTTATCTCTGGCGGTCAGCTGGCTGAGCGAAACACCCTGTGCCGTGAGCGGGGCGTGAAGGATAGCGGTGATCCATTCGCGGAGCACCGGCTGCCATTGCGCGTCGTAGCCGCCGCTTTGCAACATTTTCAGCACCCACTCCTCAGAGACAGGTTGCGTGAAATCCAGCTCTTCAAACAGGCTGTGTAAAAATGTGCCCGGTGACGCGCCGCGCGGAAATTGATGAGGGGTCAGCACCGGTTCATCCGGCACACTGCCGGTACCTGCGGCATCCACGTCAAGCTTAGGCATCAGATCCTGCGCAATGCTCTGCCCGTGCTGCTGTAAACCGGAATAGCTGGTCACTCGCCAGTCGTCTGCAACGGTTCGCGTAATCTGCCGGGCCTGCAGGTCGGTTGTCTGCTGTTCTGGCAGCTGCCAGCGACTGTTATCGGGTTGCGACGGGATATGCAGGGCAATATGTTCCCCGCACAGTGTTTCAATACACTGACGCAGCCCGGCCGCATCTTTTGGCTCACCAAGCTGAATCAGCCTGCCCAGCGCGCTCAGATGAAAATCGGTCTCGCCTGCCTTTTCGCCACGGCGGCGGAATAGCGGAGCGATACCCAGACTGCAGTGCCAGACCGAGCGGGTCAGGGCCACATAGAGCAAGCGTAAATCTTCCGCCAGGCGCTCGGCCTCGGCCAGTTCTACGCTGGACTCTGCTTTGCTGAGATCGAGCACCGCGTCGAACGACTCGCGATCGTGATAAAAAGCCTGATCCTGCACCCGATAATTGGCGATAAAAGGCAGCCAGACCAGCGGATACTCCAGGCCTTTCGACTTGTGAATGGTGACGATTTGCACCAGGTGCTTATCACTCTCAAGACGCATCTGCTGGCTCGACGAGTTACTGTTCGGATCGGCAATTTGCTGCGCCAGCCAGCGCACCAGGGCATGCTCGCTCTCCAGCTGCGTGCCCGCCTCCTGCAACAGTTCGCTGATATGCAAAATATCGGTCAGACGGCGCTCGCCGCCCGCTGTGGCGAGCATATTCTCGGCAATGTGACGCTGCCTCATCAGTTCACGCAGCATCGCCATCACGCCGCGTTTTTGCCAGCGCTCGCGGTACTGCACAAACTCTTCGACCACCGCATCCCAGGCGGCTTCGTCGCAATTTAGCGCATCAATATCGCGCGCGTTCAGTCCCAGCATGCTGCTTGCCAGCGCGCTGCGAAGGGTGCTTTCCCGCTCCGGCGCCAGCACAGCCTGCAGCACCCACAGCATCTCCTGCGCTTCCAGCGTTTCAAAGACGCTATCGCGGTTAGAGAGATACACGGACGGGATGTTCAGTGACGTCAGGGCATCACGGATAAGCGCCGCCTCCTGACGGCTGCGCACCAGCACCGTAATATCGGATGCTTTTACCGGGGCTGATGTGTCCCCCTTCCAAAGCAACGCCTCACCGCGCGTACCTGCGCTGAGCCAGTCCCGGATCTGCGCGGCGCAGTGCTGAGCCATCGCATGTTGATAGTCCGTAACGCCGCACCCCTCGCCGTCCAGCAGCCAGAAATTCATGGCGGGCTGGTTCACGCCGTTGAATTCAAAGCGCAACGAAGCATTTCTGGCGGCGAACTTTACCGGCTGGAAAGGAATTTCCCTGAACATAAACGCCGAATCCATGCGGCCGAACAGCGCATTGACGCTCTCAACCATCCCCGGCGAGGAGCGCCAGTTGGTGTCCAGGGTGTAGTGCGCCTCAACCTCGCTGCGGGCTTTCATGTAAGTGAAAATATCCGCGCCACGGAAGGCATAAATGGCCTGTTTTGGATCGCCAATGAGCAACAGTGCCGTGTTGGGCTGCTGTCGCCAGATGCGGCGGAAAATGCGGTACTGCTGGGGATCGGTATCCTGAAATTCGTCAATCATCGCCACCGGAAAGCGCGTGCGGATGGCGGCGGCAAGCGCCTCGCCATTTTCACTGCACAACGCCGCGTCCAGGCGACTTAGCATATCGTCAAAGCCCAGCTCACCCCGGCGGCGTTTCTCACGCGACACCGCTTCACGGATCTCCGCCATGGCGCGGGTGATCATCAGGTCGTTAAGGGTTAATGGCTCTGCCAGCAGGGTTTCAATCTCAACAAACAGCGGGTGCTCCGGAACAATGCCATCGGCTTTGGTTCGCTCAACCAGAAAACGCTGGGAAAATTTTTCCAGCGCATCCGGGAGCTGGTAACCGCGCGTCTCTTCCTGCGCCCAGGCAGTGATCTTGTCGATCCATTTCCCCTGATTGCCACGGTTAAACTTGCGCCTGTCGATCCCGGAGTTTTCGATAATGGCGTCGATCTCGCCGACAGACTCAATCCATTTTTGCTTAACGGCAGCAATCTTTGCGACGATTTTTTCATGGCGCGAGGCCAGCGTTTCATCCGCAGGCGGTGGAGATTTAATGACCGGGGCCTCCCCCTGGAGATAGCGCTCAATGGCGCGCAGAAGCTCCTCAGGGCCTTTCCACAACGCATGTACCGCTTCGGCGATGTCCCGCTGTAACGGATAGCAGTGGCGACGCCAGAAATCAGCACAGGCCTGGTAGCGAAGCTCAGACTCATCTTCAATAAGCTGCAGTTCAAACAGCATGCCGGATTCAAACGCATTCAGGCTCAGCATGCGCTGGCAAAAACCGTGGATGGTGAAGACAGAGGCCTCGTCCATTTGCCGTTCAGCCAGAAGCAGCCACTGTGCGGCCTGCTGTTTATCGGCAATCTCTTCCAACAGGCTCGCGTAGAGTGGGTTATCCGTGCTTTCGCGCAGACAGGCGATACGCAGTTCATGAATATTGGCACGGATACGGCCGCGCAGCTCAGCGGTGGCGGCCTCGGTGAAGGTCACCACCAGCAGCTCCTCCACGCTTAACGGACGCGGAAAAGCGGCCTGGCCGCCAAGCCCCAGCAACAGACGCAGATAAAGCGCGGCAATGGTGAAGGTTTTTCCCGTTCCCGCTGAGGCTTCAATCAATCGTTCACCCTGCAGAGGTAAACGTAAGGGATCAAGGGACTCAGCGGTGTCGGTCATTCTTTCTTACTCCAGGGCATAGATTGCTGCAGGGCGCTGACGCTCTTCCAGATTTTCCAGCCTTTCGGGTTAACGTAGTCCGTTTTTCCGTTCTGGCTACCAGAAACCTGAGACAGAATGGCTATTCCCTGCGGTTTAACCACCGCCTGATGGAAGAAGTCGGCAACCTTCTGAGGCGTCAGCTGTTTTATCTCGGCCACTACTTTATCACGCGAATCAAATTTCAGATTACCGCGATCGAAATCTTTGCTCAGCTGGGATGCTTCTTCACCCAGCGTCTGAGGCGGCTGCATCACCTGCGCGATGACGGCCTGCTGGATTTGGGCAAACTCATCCGGCTTCATGGCTCGCAGTTTAGCTTCCGCTTGCGGGAAGAAAGCCTGGTAACGCTGCCAGAGATAAGCGGGCTGTTTATCGCTGCTCTGCAGCAGGAAACCCAGCCCCCACTGGCGGCCAACGTTCATGGAGAAGGCAAAGACCGCATAGCCAAGCTGCTCTTCAGTGCGCAGCTGATTGTAGAACCACGGCTGTATAATTTGCCCCAGAACGGCACTCTGCGCAGAGCTGGCAAATTCATCATAGCCCGTAGGAACAAACACGGCGGCCAGCGCGGAATCCGTGCTGTTACCTGCTTTTTCAAAAATCACATTCTGTTTTTTCTCAACCAGCACGTCCTGATTACGGCACCACTCGTCGCCTTTTGAACCGAGCTGCTGACGTACGTTCTCTGCCAGCGTTTTGGCCTGGTCCTCGCTCATGTTGCCGACGATAAGAAACTCCGGACGCGTGTTAGTTTTCAGCGCGTCGCGGTAGGCCAGCACCTCTTTTAATGTGATGGATGGCAGCAGCGCCCGGCGATCTTCACGCTGGAAATAAGGGATTTGCGACAGCATCTGCGCCGGCATAATCGCCTGATCGTACGCCTTGCCTTTCTCAGCGGAATCCATCATCTGCGCATACCAGGACTTCGCCTGCTCAAACTGCTCTTCCGTTGGCGTGTAGCTGAAATAGCCCTCCAGCAATGCCTGGAACAGCTGAGGCAGACGCTGGGTATAGCCGTTTGCATTGACCATCAGTCCGTTATTGGCGTTGGTAGAGAAGCTGATTCCACCCACCGCGGCCTGGTTGCTGAGCTGGTCAAGCGCGATACCGGCCAGATAGTCATTAAGCGCAAACATCACCTGATTTTTGGCGCTATCCATCGCTTTCGGGTTGCGAAGAACAACGCTGACATCGGCTTTTGGCTCGCTGGCGAAGTAGTGGCTTGGGGTGTACACCACGCGCAACGTCGGCTCATCAACAATAAGCTGCGGGTGTGGGTACGCTTTCGCGGTTTTAATCAGGGAGAAATCATCCGGGATGTAGGGATTCAGCTCCGGCAGCTTCAACGCGATCTCGCTGGCCTTTTTCTGCCAGTTTGCGAACGTTTGCTCACTGATTTTATCCACCTGGTAAGGGGCATCCACGAAATAGGCCGTTTTGTTATGCGGCTCGTTCGGGCTGATGTACCAGATGCGGGCATTCTGTGGGGTCATCATTGCCAGGCGCGCTTTTATCGCCTCAGCGTCGTACTGGTCGGCAATGTTGACCGCGTCCAGGGTATGTTCAACCGGCACGCGGATCATGGTATCCGCCAGCCACTCAACATAGTCCATGTCGCGGGTAATGGACGGATAGCGGAAATCGAGATCCAGCACGTGTGCCAGTTCGTCAAAGTAGCGTTTATCGACGCCTTTATCGCGCAGCAACGAGAGATAGCTGAAGATAGCCGCGACCACCTCATCACGGTGCGCCAGCCCTTTGTCGGTCAGGGTGGCGGAAATCGCCAGCACACCGCTGTTGCCGTTAACCACAGGATCGGAGTCGGCACGGATCCCTTCCACCAGCCCCTGCTTTTGCAGCCAGTCAGAAAGCGTTCCCGGGCTGCGGTTACCAATAAGATAGGTGACCAGTTCATCCGTTTTACTGCGGAACTGTGCGGTATTGTTATCAATGCGGAACTCAACGCGTAACACCTTGCGCGGCAGTGCGGGCACGTAGTGGATCACGATCCCTTTCTGCGCGTCGGTGACAACCGGTACGTTTATCTGCGGCAGGTCGATGTTTTTATTTGGTACCCGTCCAAAGGTCTGCGCCGCCATGGCAGCCAGTTCTGGCAACGGTTTGTTGCTGTAGATAACCGCTTTCATCAGGTTGGCGGAGTAGTATTTGTCGCGAAACGCATGCAGCGCATCAAGCACCGGGCTGTTTGGTTTGTCACTCAGCGTCTCGAGGTTCCCCCCGGAAAAACGGGAACCAGGGTGCGCCGGGTTGATGGTTTCGGCGCTCACCTGCGCCATGCGCATACCGTCTCGCGTACGGGCCAGGGTCAATTCAGCATTGACGGCATTACGTTCACGGTCAGCGTATTTTTTATCCAGCAGCGGTGCGGCAATGGCATCGGCGAGACGATCCACCGCCCCTTCCAGCGCATCATTTTCGACTTCCAGATAAAACGCCGTCCGATACGGTGCCGTACTGGCGTTGTGGCTGCCGCCATGCATTTTCAGAAATTCGGAGAGGCTATCAGGCTGGGGGTATTTTTTGGACCCCATCAGCGTCATATGTTCCAGATAGTGCGCAAGACCCGGGTGCGCTTCGGGATCTTCCAGCGACCCAACGGGTACTACAAGCGCCGAGAGGGATTTCACCGCCTGCGGATCGGAAACCAGCAGCACGGTCATCCCGTTATCAAGGCGGACAGCCTGATACTGACGGGTATCTTTTTCGCTCTTACGGATAGTTTCCTGAACGGGTTGCCAACCGGAGTCTGCCTGAGTGACGGGAGCCCAAAGGGCGACAAACAAAACAAACGCTTTGAACAAGGTGCTGCCTGGCATTAACGACCTCTTTATCACGGCTACATCATTAACAAACTTCGTGCTGGACACGCCAGCATCTCTTTCTTTCTGTACATCAGTCCGTGATAGCAGGTGCATCATAAATGAACACCCTTTACTGCGCAATTTTTATACAGCGCTCAGGACTGATTAAATTTGAACAACGGTAACAGGTAACGTTGTGCCTCTTCCGTGATGGTCTCAAAGTATTCTGGCTCAAGCGTTCGCCATAACCGTTGATACCAGACATCATCGCCTTCACCACGGACCATCATGTTACCTTCCCAGGCCTGAACAAATTTACTCCGCGCTTTCTGCAGTGAAGCGTCATCCGTTAACATCGCATCATTCTGCGCGTCATAACAGGCTTTTATCCACGCCCCGCCACTTTCAGGCAGTAACAGCAGCGGCTTGTTCATCCCCTGACGGTAACCTTCAATGTACAAGGACAAGTAATGTAATGCCTGCTCCGGCTCCATTGGCGGGAAACGCCACTCGCCCTCCTTGCGTACAAACATCCGGCTTTCACCCTGGTTACCGCCAGCACTGTAGACAAGATGTTCGAGCCAGAGTTGCAAACCCTGCGAAACGCTCAGCATGGAAGGCCGCCAGCGCAGCAGCCCGTCCGGTTGAACCTGCGTCAGCCAGCCCGTCAGCTGGATACCGTTGCAGTTGAGGTCGATTTCGAGGCTTGTTCCCGGCTGTCGGCATTCGATAACACGCTCGGCAAGCGCCTTCATCTCTGTACACTGCGCCTCCCAGACGATCTCCCCGAACGCACCATACGGTAATTGCCCCGCAGCGCGATAGCGGCGGAACAGTTTGTCAGCATCTTCCTGCTCCACCAGCGCATTCAGCAGCTGGAGGTTTAACTGATAACGTTCCAGCCCTTCCAGCGTAAACGGTTCTGCGTCAGGAATTTCGCTCTCTTCCGAGCGGAAATTTACCTGCAACCGCTGCTGGAAGAAGGCGCGTACCGGATGCGCCCAAAACCGCTGCAGTTGTTCGAAGGTCAGGGTTTCAATGGGCCGCGCGTCGAGCTCCTGAATGAAATCACTGTGCGCCTTCCCCTCTTTTTTCGCCGCGGGCAGCCACTCCTGGGCATAGCTCTGCAATTCGCTGGCGACGTAGTTCATCGGGTCAAACGGCATACGGCTGTGACAACAGGTGATATGCGCTTTCACCCGCTGGTCGCTCTCATCGCAGTTACGTTCTTCATCCCCCGGCAGGTAGTGGCTCTGTCCGATATAGTCCACCAGTTCCTGCACCAGAACAGAGGGAAAACGCTCGCTGTTGTCCTGAATCGACCGACCGATATAACTGATGTAAAGCTTGTTCTGCGCGGAAATAAGCGCCTCAAGGAAGAGGTAGCGGTCATCATCACGACGGCTACGGTCGCCCCGCTTCGGTGCCGGGCTCATGAGATCAAAGCCCAGCGGCGGCAGGGCTCGCGGATATACACCGTCATTCATACCAAGCAGACACACCACTTTGAAGGGAATGGAACGCATGGGCATCAGCGTGCAGATATTGATCGGCCCGGCAAGGAAGCGCTGGCTGATACGCTCCTGATCGAGGCGCAGGGTCAATTCATCCCGCAGAAGCGAAAGCGGGATCGCTTCGTTATAGTGGGAGTTCACCCCCTCATCGACTATCGCCTGCCACTGTGTTTCAATCAGCGCCATTGCGGCTTCCGTGTCACTGTCCGGCAGGAAGAAATCATTGAGCAGTTCCCGGCAAACCGGCAGCCACTCCTCCAGCGGACGCGGCTGCATTAGCGCACGTCGCCAGCGGTTAAGCTGCATCAGCAGCGAGGCTAAATGCCCGACAAGCTCCGCGATGAGCCCGCTGGACTCATCATAAGGCAGGACCTCGTTCCACTCGCCCTGGCTGCTTTCCATGGCATACCCCAGCAGCATACGCGTCAGACCAAACTGCCAGGTGTGCTGCCCGGTAGGGGGAAGCTCAAACTCCTGTACGTTGTCGTCATCGATCCCCCAACGTACGCCAGACTCGTTTACCCACTGACGAAGGTAGCGCAACCCCTCTTCGTTAATGTTGAAACGAGCGGCCAGCACGGGGACATCGAGCAATGCCAGGACATCTTCGGAAATGAAGCGGCTGTCGGGCAGTGACAGCAGGGTAACGAATGCCTGCAAGGCCGGGTGAGACTGGCGAGCCCGACGGTCAGAGATGGCATAAGGCAGGTAGCGCTCTCCCGTCGCACTGCCGAAAACGGCCTGAATAAAGGGGCTGTAGCTGTCGATATCTGCCACCATCACCACGATATCACGCGGTGTCAGGTCAGGATCGTCCTGCAGCATGGCGAGCAACTGATCGTGCAGGACTTCGACTTCACGCTGCGCACTGTGGCAAACATGCACCGTGATACTGCGATCGTCGGGATCCAGTCTCCGTTTCGTGTCGCTGCGTTCAAATTCTTCGGCCGTCACGCCCATCACCGCGCGATTTTCCAGATCCAGAATATCGGACTGGATATTGTGCAGCAGGCTGTCCGGCGTGATTTCAACAAACGCATCCACGTCGCCTTCGCCTGACGAGGTGATATCAGAGAGCATATGAATGTAGTCCCGGCCCAGCTTGCCCCAAGAGGCAAGCAGCGGGTTTGGCAGGTTCTGAATGCCCTGCTCATCAAAAAGCTGCGCGGCAGAGGCACTGTCTTTAAACAAGGGCACCGTGCGTTCTTCAAAGAGACGTCGCCGCTGGCGCGTCACAAGCCGCGAAAGCCACCGGTCATCCTGAATGTCACCCCAGTAATGGCGGCAGGGGTTAGTAAACAGAATATGGATGTCGGTGTGTTTTCCGAGCGCTTTAAGCGCATCCAGATAGACGGGTGGCAAGGCGGAAATACCGCAGATAAATACGCGGGAGGGCAGCCGGGCCGGTCGGTCAGTGCTATTTTCCAGTATGGAGATGAACCGTTGGTAGAGGTTCGCACGGTGCCACTTGGGTTGACCCAGCTTTTCGGTATGCTCCACCAGCGCTTTCCACAGCGGCGCCTGCCAGACCTGCGCCTCCGGCAGACCTTCCACTAACTCACCCGCCTCCCAGCGAGTCAGCCATTCCGGACGATACACTAAATACTGGTCATAGAGATCCGCGGTACGTGATGCCAGCTGGAACAGCTTGCGTTTGTCGGTATCGTCATGCAGGTAGTGGCGCAGCATGGCAAACTCATCATGTGTGAGCATATCTGGCAAAAGCGCCATCAGCTTCCAACTCATGCTCTGTTTGTTAAACGCGCTCTGCTCCGGGATGTCAGGCAACACGCGGACAAACATCTCCCAGATAAAGCTCGCGGGAAGCGGAAAATCGATATTCGCCGCGATGCCAAATTTACGGGAAAGCGACATCTGCAGCCATTGTGCCATACCGGTGCTCTGCACCAGCACCATTTCAGGCTCAAACGGATCGTCGAGCCGCTCGCGCTCAACGATAAATTCCATCAGCGCTTCCAGCACATCCAGACGATTTGAGTGGTAGACCCTTAACATAGACGCTCCCGACTACTGGCTAACCGGGCAATGCAGACGCGTCATCTCACCGCGTCGACCCAGAGGAGAAATAAGTGTAACCGTGATGCTGACACATCCAGACTGCGTTGTCTGCATCCGGTTTATCTGCCAGCCTGCTGGCAGCGCACCAGCATCCATCTGCGACTGCGTCCAGGCGATGTGCCAGAGCTGACGATACTGGCTAAACAGGGCAAAGCGGGAAGCCAGCGCCCGGTGATAGCCGGACAGTGCCGTTACGATCGCCACCAGCAGCATCATCGCCAGCAACACGTCGACCATGCTGAACCCCTTTTCATTCTTTACGGCAACCGACATAACGCACGCTCCTTTAGAGGGCAAAAATCACTCCAGCCATGAGGTAAAAAGCGTATGTGCCCGTTGACAATCTCCCCGCCACGCCAGAGCAACAGCTCTCCATCTCCAGCGATGAGTAACACCTGCGACTCATTCAGTACACGCAAACAAACACGTTGCGTTTGTCTCTGTTTGCACTGTACATGAGGCTGCAACGACCAGCGCTGAACGCGCCCCCACTCCAGCGCAGACTGCGTGGCTGCCTGCTGCTGGATGGCGCGGCTCTCGTCGCCAACCAGCATGGTAAATGTTATGAGTTGCTGGTTAAGGCCGGTCAGGATCAGTGTGCCTAACACCAGTAACAGCAGAACCAGCGTCAGTGAGGCAATCCCATGCTGGCGGCTCACAAGTTAAACCCCGTAACGCCATAGCGAGCCTGGTAAGGGGCAGCGTGCTTATCATTCACCCCGCTGGCGGTCAACTCGAGATATAACGCTGGCGCAAATCCCGGGTGCTCATGTTTACGTACCACAAATGTGTGGATCATAAGCCGGGCCGGGTCGGTAAGCTTCTCCCATCCTTTTCCTTCACACCCCGTCGCGCCACGCAGGGTTTCCAGCGCGCCTGATTCCAGACGAAACCCCGTACTTTCGTTATCCGATGCTGAGGTGTCCCAGGTGCCGTTACTGTTTGCATCCCACCGGACAATCACACAGCTTCCCTCCCTGCCGATGGTCAGGCTCTGCCCCTGACAATTACCCGCGCAATACCCCGCGCGCTGTAACTGCTTGCCAATCGCGAACAGGCGTTGCCAGATCTCTTCTTCACGCTCTTGCGCCCTGGATTGCAGCAAAACTGCCCGTTGCAGCTCCGGTAAAAAACGCGACGTGCTGAGTAGCAGAATGCTGCTGATCGCCATTGCAATCAGCACCTCTGTGAGTGAGAAGCCGTGCTGGTTCATCGGCATGCATTTTCCCCTGTAACAGTGCACATCCTGATACGCCCTCCGTTTGAGACGACAATCATCCATTCTCCTGCCCTGCTCTGTACCCGTATCCGCCCTGCCCACGCCGTGTCCCTTAATCCATAGAATCCTAATGAAGGCGTAACCTCCCTTAGCACGACGTCAGGCCACAACGGTCTGAGCACATACGGGCTGTTGTTCTCACAGCCCTGCACCGCAGAGCTCATCAAACAGGCGCCTCTGTCGTCCTGCTGAAGCGTAATCAGGTGGTCACGGTTGTGACGATTGGCATCGTTTCGCAGAAACACCAGATAGTCGCGGACCTGACAGGCGACCTGCCACAACCTCTGCCGCTGTTGCCAGTTGTCCCAGCCGGCGAGCCCTGTCGCGCTGAGGATAATAACCAGCGAAATGGCAACCAGAGTTTCGATAAGCGTAAAGCCGTGCTCTTTTTTCATGCCGGGAGTGTGGCGAAACGCCGTGAACATGACGAGCCACGATTCGGGGTTTTACGAGGCGTTATCCAGAGAATGTTATCCGTTGCAGCGCGTTGCACGCCGACTGGATAACGCCTCGGGGAACAGAGTACAGACGAAAAAAAACCGGCGCGTAAATGCGCCGGTTATGTAACGATTTGCTGTATCAGATTGCGACAGGCGCTTTGATGCCCGGATGCGGGTCGTATCCCTCAATCTCGAAGTCGTCAAAGCGGTAATCGAAGATCGATTCCGGTTTACGTTTGATAATCAGCTTCGGCAGTGCACGCGGCTCACGGGTCAGCTGGAGATGCGTCTGTTCCATGTGGTTGCTGTACAGGTGCGTATCCCCACCGGTCCAGACAAAATCGCCCACTTCCAGATCGCACTGCTGGGCCATCATATGTACTAACAGCGCATAGCTGGCGATGTTAAACGGCAGGCCGAGGAAGACATCGCAAGAGCGCTGGTAAAGCTGGCAGGAGAGCTTGCCATCAGCCACATAGAACTGGAAGAACGCATGGCACGGTGCCAGCGCCATTTTATCCAGCTCACCCACGTTCCAGGCAGAAACGATAATACGGCGCGAGTCCGGGTCGTTTTTCAGCTGGTTCATCACGGTGGTGATCTGGTCAATATGGCGGCCATCAGGCGTTGGCCACGCACGCCACTGCTTGCCGTACACCGGGCCCAGATTGCCGTTTTCATCTGCCCATTCATCCCAGATGGAGACGTTGTTTTCGTGCAGATAGGCAACGTTGGTATCGCCTTGCAGGAACCAGAGCAGTTCATGAATGATCGAGCGCAGGTGGCAGCGCTTTGTCGTCACCAGGGGGAAGCCTTCTTGCAGGTTGAAGCGCATCTGGTGGCCAAAAATGGAGAGCGTGCCGGTTCCGGTACGGTCATTTTTCGGCGTGCCCTCGTCGAGCACTTTTTTCATCAATTCAAGATACTGTTTCATGGTTCCTCAGGAAAGTTGTTGCTGTGGACGACGACGATACGCCCAAATCATCATAATGGCACCCGCCACGATCATCGGAATGGAGAGGATTTGCCCCATGCTGATGTACTGTACCCACTCGCCGGTGAACTGCGCATCCGGCTGGCGGAAGAACTCAACGATGATACGGAACGCACCGTAGCCAATCAGGAACAGGCCGGAGACAGCCCCCATCGGGCGCGGTTTGCGGATAAACAGATTCAGGATGATAAACAGCACCACGCCTTCCAGCGCCAGCTCATAGAGCTGAGACATGTGACGCGGCAGAACGCCGTACGTATCAAAAATGGATTGCCATTCAGGATGAGACGGCAGCAGCGCCAGGTCTTCTGCGCGCGAGCCCGGGAACAGCATAGTAAAGGAAACGCTCGGGTCGACACGTCCCCACAGCTCGCCGTTAATGAAGTTGCCCAGACGACCAGCCCCCAGACCAAACGGAATCAATGGCGCGATAAAATCCGATACCTGGAAGAAGTTGCGTTTGGTGCGTTTGGCAAAAATCACCATCACCAGAATCACACCAATCAGGCCGCCATGGAAGGACATCCCCCCGTCCCAGACGCGGAACAGATAGAGCGGATCGTTGAGGAATACCGGGAGGTTATAGAACAGGACATAGCCAATACGCCCACCAAGGAACACACCGAGGAAGCCCGCGTAAAGCAGGTTTTCGACTTCGTTTTTGGTCCAGCCGCTGCCAGGACGACTGGCGCGACGGCCAGCAAGCCACATAGCAAAAATGAAGCCCACCAGGTACATCAGACCGTACCAGTGAAGCGAAACGGGTCCTACTGAGAAAATGACCGGATCAAATTCCGGAAAATGCAGATAACCACTGTTCATCTGTCACCACAAGATGTTGTTATTCCGCTGAAAGTGGACAGCGGTAAAGATGCGCCCCGGCAGTCAGCAGAGGCTCCAAAGTTGCGAATCATAGCACAAGGCGAACGCGGAGGATGCGCCAGAGATGTAAAAGATGTGTATAGAGGATGATATGGGATGTTGCCCTCTCCCACGGGGCAGAGGGATCCCCACAGAAAAATTACGCACGGACAGTTCCCTCTCCTCCTGGGAGAGGGCTGGGGTGAGGGGGAACATACAGCTCTGGTGGTCATTCTGAGAGCAGCGTTATTGCTTCTGTTTATGAATCATTGTGGATCCCTCAGCCTACAGGTAGAGAGATAAAAACTTCAGCGGCCACCGCGGATCAGGCCGCCCATGCCGCGTCGCTCCATAAACGCGGCGACCTGATGACGCACTTCTGTTGCCAGCTGCGCTTCAAGACTGCGCTCGGCCAGCTCGCGGGCATCCTCGATGTCAATATGGCGCAGCAGGTACTTCACACGTGCGACAGCGCGGCCGTTCATCGACAGATGGCGATACCCCAGGCCGATGAGGATCGCAACGCACATTGAATCCCCGGCCATTTCGCCACACAGCCGCAAATCGATACCGTATTGTTCCGCTTCACGGGCAATCATCGCCAGCGCCCGAATGATAGCCGGATGCAGGCTGTCATAAATACTGGCAACACGCGTGTTGTTACGATCGACGGCCAGAATATACTGCGTCAGATCGTTGGTCCCGACAGAGATAAAATCCACCCGGTTCGCCAGCTGCGGCAGCATGAAGACCATGGAAGGCACTTCGAGCATCACCCCGATCCGCGGTTTGGGGATCGCGTAACCGATCATCTCTTCTACTTCACGGCCTGCACGTTCGATCAACCGTCGCGCTTCGTCGATCTCATCAATGCTGGTGACCATAGGCAGTAAGATGCTGAGGTTCCCGGTCGCCGCATTCGCGCGCAGCATGGCGCGCACCTGGATCAGGAAGATCTCAGGCTGATCCAGCGTAATGCGGATCCCACGCCAGCCCAGGCACGGGTTTTCTTCACTGATTGGCATATACGGCAGCTGTTTATCCGCCCCAACGTCCAGGGTACGCAGGGTAACCGGCTTGTCGTTAAACATCTGCAACATGCCCTGATACTGTGCGACCTGCTCCTCTTCTGAGGGAAAGCCGCTTTGCAGCATGAACGGGATTTCAGTGCGATATAAGCCGATGCCATCAATGCGGCTGCCGAGCTTCTCTTCATGCTCGGGGCTTAACCCTGCGTTGAGCATAACTTTGATGCGCTCGCCGCTTTTGAGCTGTGCAGGCAGGTCGACGTCATCTTCCGCCAGCTTGCTTAATTCATTCTCTTCACTGATAAGGCGCTGGTATTCCTGGAGCAGGACCGGCTCAGGATCGACCAGGAGCTCACCGCGATAGCCATCCACCACCAGCGTGCGTCGGTGCAGCACCGAGGGCTGAATATCGGCCCCCATAACGGTGGGGATACCCAGGGCACGAACCATAATAGCCGCATGGGAGTTAGCTGCGCCATCGCGCACCACCACACCTGCCAGCCTGTCCTGCGGCAGCTCCGCCAGCGTGGTCGCGGACAGTTCATCGGCAACCAGCACAAAGCGTTTTGGCCAGGCATTCGGCCCCTGGATCGTGTCATCAAGGTGGAACAGCAGACGCTGACCGAGTGTACGTAAATCTCCCGCACGCTCTTTCAGGTAACCGTCTGTCAGTGCGGCAAATTGCTCTGCAAATTTTTCGATGACCTTTTTAACGGCCCATTCCGCTACGGCACCTTTATCAACCTCGGCAAAAAGCTCACGGCGCAGACGCGCATCGGAGAGCAAATGCGAATAGAGGTCAAAAATGGCCGCCGTCTCTTTTTGCGCCCCGGCGGCAAAGCGTTTGCTGTAACGCCGAAATTCGTTGGCCG
This sequence comes from Enterobacter cloacae complex sp. SHL021, assembly GCF_049237765.1. Classification (NCBI taxonomy): domain Bacteria; kingdom Pseudomonadati; phylum Pseudomonadota; class Gammaproteobacteria; order Enterobacterales; family Enterobacteriaceae; genus Enterobacter; species Enterobacter cloacae complex sp. SHL021. The sequence continues at coordinate 143,836 of NZ_JBMKJG010000007.1, forward strand.
CCTCTTCCAGCGCCGCGGTGAGGCGCTCGCGCTCAAGTGCTTCATCCAGCGTTGAGGCTTCGTACACCTGTTCCATCAGCGGCAGGGTGGCGTCCATCCAGCCTTCAGCAATCGCCACGCCAGGCGAGGCCGGCAGCGCACGAATACGTGTGTGACGGTACTGCCCAAACAGGGCGGCAAGCTGAGACTGAGAGAGGATCGCAGCCATCTGCGTGGCTAGCGTCACGAGGAAAGACTCTTCGCTTTCGTCATACTGACGCAGTTCGCGCTGCTGAACGACCAGTACGCCAAGCAGTTGACGACGCTGGATGATCGGTACGCCCAGGAAGGCGCGGAAACGCTCTTCTTTTACGGAGGGAATGTATTTAAAGCTGGGGTGCTTTTGCGCGTCGGCAAGGTTGATGGGTTCAGCCAGTCGCCCCACCAGGCCTACGATACCTTCATCAAAGGCGAGCGTAACGGTACGACCGCGTGGTTTTTTTAAACCACGGGTCGCCATCAGGTAGTAGCAACGTCGGTCATGATCGGCCAGATACACCGAACAGACTTCAGTTTCCATCGCAAGACAGATGTCAGTGACCAGAATATTCAGCGCCTCGTTCAGACGAGGCGCACTTGCCACTTTCTCGACTATTTCTCGCAAGCGGGTGAGCATGATTTGCGTAGCTTAACCTCTTTTACGTCGCCAGGCAGGTGCGCTCTGCGGCTTAGGCGGGATCTCCTGAAGCTGCATGACAACACTTGCGAACTCTTTCATCACCCTACGGTAAACATCGCGTTTAAATGACACGACCTGACGAACAGGATACCAGTAACTCACCCAGCGCCAGCCATCAAACTCCGGCGTACTGCTGGTTTGCATATTGATATCTGAATCGTTGCCCACCAATTGCAACAGAAACCACTTCTGTTTCTGGCCGATACAAACCGGCTTTGTGTCCCAACGCACCAAACGTTTCGGTAACTTGTAACGCAACCAGTTGCGGGTCGAAGCCAGGATGCGAACATCTTTTCGGCTTAAACCGACCTCTTCAAACAGCTCCCGGTACATCGCTTGTTCTGGGGACTCCCCTGGGTTGATCCCGCCTTGCGGAAACTGCCAGGAGTGCTGACCATATCGCCGGGCCCACATCACCTGGCCCTGACGATTACAAATTACTATTCCTACGTTCGGGCGGTAGCCATCGTCATCAATCACCGGACTACCCCAAACTAAATCTGATATATGAATGATTGTTTCACACTACAGGGAGGCGGTAAACCACTCTCTTACAGGCCTGCAACCTAATAACATTTGAATAACTCACAAATATGCGCAGAGTTATAAACAGATAAGCGGCAACAAGGGCAATTTTATTCACCTTTTCTGTGGATATAGTTGTGAAGAAGTGTGGAATTACCGATGAACAACCTGAAGAGCCCTTCGCTACACCGTGTCACCCGCTGAAAACATTCCTATAATATTCATTTAATTAGCTCTGTTTTTAGCGCCCCAGGAAGGAATTACGTGACGATCATCACACCTATGATCGTTATGCTGATGAAAGATCGAACAGCGTCGGTTTTATCCACAGATTGTGCCAATAAGTTAGGCACAATTTGTGTGAAAATTCGATTTTCGTCGCACGTCAAGGCTGTAAATTGAAACAGTAGTCAGGGTTATTCCCAGTTATCCCACTTTTCTGTGGATAACATGGTGTAAGATCCTGTTTATTGTCAGTGACCAGAATTGAACAACCCGTTTTTCGTTTCATAAAGAACGGTCTGGCATGACTAAAAAAACCTAAAAATCATGCACATGGCATATTCGTACAGAAAAAGTTAAACTCTATCCACAGGGGATAGTTTCTTAGTTTATTTTTTAATCAAAAGGTTGCCGTCATGCTTGCGCTTTCACCCATGCTTTCTCCGCCAACAAGCGAAGCCCAGTTGCTTGGGCAGGCGCAACGTCTGGCGGGCTTTTCGCTTGGCGAACTCGCAGCGATGGCAGGGTTGCCGATCCCAAAGGATCTGAAACGGGATAAGGGCTGGATCGGCATGTTGCTTGAACTGTGGCTGGGGGCAAGTGCGGGGAGTAAACCCGAGCAGGATTTTGCGGCTCTGGGCGTTGAGCTAAAAACCATTCCCATAGACCGTCTGGGAAAGCCCCTTGAAACCAGCTTTGTCTGCGTGGCGCCGTTAACCGGGAATACCGGCGTGACGTGGGAAACCAGCCATGTTCGCCATAAACTCAAGCGTGTGCTCTGGGTTCCGGTTGAGGGTGAACGCCAGATCCCGCTGGCTGAACGCCGGGTAGGCGCGCCGCTGCTCTGGAGTCCCGATGAAGATGAAGAGCGGCAGCTAAGGCTGGACTGGGAAGAGCTGATGGATATGATCGTCCTTGGACAGGTAGAGCGCATCACGGCCCGACACGGAGAAGTTTTACAGCTGCGTCCGAAAGCGGCCAACAGCAAAGCCCTCACCGAGGCTATTGGCGCCAAGGGCGAACCGATACTAACGTTGCCGCGCGGCTTTTATCTCAAAAAGAACTTCACAGGTGCGCTGCTGGCTCGCCATTTCTTACTGAAAACATAGTTTTTTACTCATTTTGCGAACTATCAAACATAATCGACGGGGATTTAAGATTTTCCCCCTTTCTCCTTTCGATATATCAGGTTAATACTACACTATGATTTGATACGAGCCAGGTGAGGACGATAACGATGAAAAAATGGGCAGTGTTGATTTCAGCAGTGGGTTTAGCGTTTGCGGTATCGGGCTGTAGCAGCGATTACGTTATGGCGACGAAAGATGGCCGGATGATCCTGACCGACGGTAAACCTGAAGTCGACGATGATACTGGCCTGGTCAGCTACCATGACCAGCAGGGTAATAAAATGCAGATCAATCGCGACGAAGTTTCGCAGATTATCGAGCGATAAACAGATAAAGGTCAGTGGCTTGCTGGCCTTTTTGATTTTTTTCTTCCCCTTTTGCTTCCCCTCTGCCATGTTTATATTCCTTTGTCGGGAGGTTCCTGACGTGGTCTGTATTTCTAATGAAGGAAGCCGGCTATGCATTATCACCGTATCCCCCACAGCGCTCTGGAAATAAGCCAACTGGGGTTGGGCACGATGACATTTGGTGAACAAAACAGCGAAGCCGATGCCCATGCACAACTCGATTATGCCGTCAGCCAGGGCATTAACCTGATTGATGTTGCTGAGATGTACCCTGTACCGCCTCGTCCGGAAACGCAGGGGCTTACCGAAACCTACGTCGGCAACTGGCTCGCCAAACGCGGGAATCGCGAAAAGCTGGTTGTTGCGTCAAAAGTCAGCGGCCCCGCACGCAACAACGATGCCGGGATCCGTCCAAACCAGATCCTCGATCGCAAAAATATCCGCGCCGCGCTGGATGCCAGCCTGAAGCGCCTGCAAACCGACTATCTCGATCTCTATCAGGTTCACTGGCCGCAGCGCCCCACCAACTGCTTTGGAAAGCTGGGCTATAGCTGGAATGAGAGCGCCCCGGCCGTTACGCTACTGGAAACGCTGGAAGCCCTGGCCGAATGCCAGCGAGCGGGAAAAATCCGCTACATCGGTGTCTCTAACGAAACGGCCTTTGGCGTGATGCGCTATCTGCACCTGGCGGACAAACATGACCTGCCCCGCATCGTCACCATCCAGAACCCATACAGCCTGCTCAACCGCAGCTATGAAGTGGGTCTGGCCGAAGTGACGCAATACGAAGAGGTGGAATTGCTCGCCTATTCATGTCTGGGCTTTGGTACGTTGACAGGGAAATACCTGAACGGCGCGAAACCTGCCGGAGCGCGTAACACCTTGTTCAGCCGCTTTACCCGCTACAGCGGTGAGCAGACACAAAAAGCCGTGGCGGCCTATGTGGATATCGCGAAACGTCACGGTCTTGATCCAGCTCAGATGGCCCTGGCCTTCGTGCGTCGTCAGCCGTTTGTTGCCAGCACTCTGCTGGGCGCAACGACCATGGAACAGCTGAAAACGAACATCGAGAGTTTCCATCTGAATCTGAGCGAAGAGGTATTAGCAGAGATTGAAGCGGTGCATCAGGTATACACCTACCCGGCACCGTGATAAAAGCAAACGGCAACCTGGTTGCCGTTTTTAATGTTTGCGCCCTCTCCCGTAGGAGAAGGCCGTGGTGAGGGCGTCAGGCCGCTCTTATCAACGGCGACGCTGCCAGAGCCATAATCCGGTAATCGCCAGCGCAAACAGCGCACCGAATCCTACGCCAATCCCCACCACCGGCACACCGACTTTAACGGCCAGCGAATAGAGCCCCAGCATTAACAGCATCGCCAGGTTTTCACCGAGATTTTGCACTGCAATGGCATTCCCTGCGCCGACGGTCTGCTTGCCGCGTTCCTGCAACAGCGCATTGAGCGGCACAACGAAAAAGCCCCCCAGAATACCAATCAGGACAAGCAGCGCGTAGGCGGGTAGCAAGGCGTGCTGCAGCGAGAAGATAAGCACCACCACGCCAATCAGGATCCCCGCAGGCATGCAGCGTGCAACGGTCTCAAGCGTCACCAGCTTCGCCGCCGCGCCAGCCCCAACGACAATCCCAATCGCCACCATTGCGTTAAGATAAGTCGGTGTCGCATTGTCAGTAATCCCCAGCGCCACCGGCACCCACAGCACCAGCAGAAAACGCAGCGTGACGCCTGCGCCCCAGAACATGCTGGTGCCCATCAGGGAGAAGCGCGTTTCACCGTTACGCCATAGCACGCGGCAGGCGTTGAAGAAACTGCCTGTCATAGGCGTAAAGCGCCAGGATTGCCCCGGGCGAGCCACCGGCAATTTTGGAATAAACAGGTTGGCTACCACCGCCCCGCCATAAACTACTGCACACACGCTCAGCGCCGCCAGCACATGCCAGTCAGCCAGTACGCCCCCTGCGACAGAGCCGAGCAGGATCGCCGCAATGGTAGAGGACTCCATCAGCCCGTTGGCTTTCACCAGCTTATCGCCGGTCGTGAGTTCCCCCAGGATGCCATACTTCGCCGGGGAGTACGCCGCTGCGCCAATGCCCACCAGCGTGTAGCCGATAAACGGGTTAATACCAAAACAAATACTGGCGGCGCCCAGCAGTTTCAGGCCGTTCGCAAACATCATCACCCGGCCTTTCGGGAAGCTGTCCGCCACCTGTCCGACAAACGGAGCGAAAATAATGTAAGCACCCACAAACACCATCTGCAGGATGGGCTGGCTCCAGTCTGGATAAAACTCGGCCTTCAGCAATGCCAGGGTGGCAAACAGTAACGCATTGTCACCAAAGGCAGAGAGAAACTGGGCGGCAATGACCGCCATCATGCCCTTCGACCAGAGTGAAGTGTTAGTGTGTACTGACTCACGCATTTTGCTGTTCCGCCTCGTCAACCATACCCTTCAGGGTCACGAAATCAGGCTTCCCGCTGCCCAGCACCGGAAGCTGCTTCAGGTAACGAATATCGCGCGGTACCGCCAGCTCAGGAATGCCATGTTCACGCGCATGCTGTAGCAACCGGTCGCGTTTCAGTTCGCTGTCGGTGGTGAACAACACCAGTGCTTCGCCTTTGCTGGCATCGCTCTTCACAACCGTAGCATGCAGCTTGTCAGCGGATACCGCTGTCGCCAGTTGCTCAACCATCTCCAGCGAGACCATCTCACCCGCAATTTTGGCGAAGCGTTTTGCCCGGCCCTGGATCTGCACGAAGCCCTGTTCATCGAAACGGACAATATCTCCGGTGTCATACCAGCCCGTCTCACTCTCGCCATTGACGTTTTCCGCCGTCGGCACTTCCAGCACGCCCGGATTTTCCACGCGCAGATAACCGTTCATCACGTTTGGCCCCTTGAGTTGCAGACGGCCACCGTCCTCAATGCCAGGTACCGCCAGCAGACGCGCATCCATTCCCGGCAGAATACGGCCCACCGTCCCCGGCTTCGCCGCCATCGGCACGTTGATCGAGACCACCGGCGCGCATTCGGTAACGCCATAGCCTTCAAGAATGCGCAGACCAAACTTGTCCTGCCAAATCTGGCGCGTGCTCTCCTGCAGTTTTTCCGCCCCGGCCACCACATAGCGCACGCGGTAAAAGTCATACGGATTGGCAAAGCGCGCGTAATTACCGAGGAAGGTTGAGGTGCCAAACAGCACGGTGCAGTTACGGTCATACACCAGCTCCGGCACAATGCGATAATGGAGCGGGCTTGGGTAAAGGAACACTTCGGCACCGGTCAACAGCGGGGTAAAAAGCCCCACCGTCAGGCCAAAGGAGTGGAACAGCGGCAGCGCCGACATGAACCGGTCATTGGCGGTAAAGTCAGCAATACTTTTAATCTGCTCCACGTTTGCCAGAATGCTCTTGTGACTGTGAACCACCCCTTTCGGGTTTCCCTCTGAGCCAGAAGTAAAGAGGATAATGGCGTCATCTTCCGGCTGCTGTTTGACCTGGGCCAGACGCGGCATCAGCAGGTGAGCGAAAATCCACAGCTTGTCACCCGTCGTCACGTCCGCTTTCAGATCTTCCAGGAAGACCCAGCGTACCTGCGTCAGCTGCTCCGGCAGGTGCCACAGCTTGCCTTTGTCGAGGAACTGGCGCGAGGTGAAAACGGTATTGATTTGAGCCGCGGTGATGGCGCTGGTCAGCCCTTTTACGCCCGCCGTGTAGTTCATCATCGCCGGGATACGGCCCCGGGAAACCGCACCAAAAATCACCGCCGCGCTGATCCCGGCGTTAGGCAGCATCAGGCCAATCTTCTCGCCTTTCTGGCTGTATTTCTCAAGGATACGTCCCACGAACAGGGTTTTGGTCAGCAGCTTGCGATAGGTGTCCGGGGTGAAGTTAATGTCTTCAATGCAGTTTTTCTTCGCGCCATAGCGGTACTGCGCCGACAGCAGAGATTCATAGAGCGTTTCGCGCGGGCGGACGGCCATCCGCGCTTCCATCATGATCTGGTGCAGCATTTCACCGGCGATTTTACGGCGGTCGCGCGCACGCGGCGCGTCGGGCATCGGTAATGAGGTTGGCGGCAGAATATGCAGGGTAATTTTCGGGAACAGGCGCTGCTTCACTAACCCTTTCAGACGGCTGAAATGGGTGAGCTCCGCCCCTTCAATACGAAGTGGCACAACGGTCGCTTTTGACTTCGCCGCCACAAACCCTGCCCCGTCGTAGATTTTCATCAGCGAGCCGGTGACCGAGATCCGCCCTTCCGGGAAAATCACCACCGGACGTCCCTGCTCAACCAGACGTACCAGATGTTTAATCATCATCGGTTTTGTCGGGTCGAGCGGCACAAAATCAATCAGCGGGGTGAGCCAGCGCATGTACCACTGCTGACTAATAGAGGTATAGACCGCAAACACCGGGCGCACAGGCAGAAACAGCGCCAGCAGGATGCCGTCGATAAAGGAAACATGGTTTGGTGTGATAAGTACACGCTCGCCGCGGAGCGCCGTTGCATCGCCCGTTAAACGGACGCGAAAGAGGATACGGAACAGTGTGCGAAAGAACCCAAAAAGCATCTCAACTCCCTTTGCCAGCCAGTGTGAAGGGTTAGTAAATGGTGGCAGATTACACGAGAAGTGGTACAGGAGCGACAGCAAAAATAGAGGCGAAAAAAAACCTGCGCATCCGCGCAGGTTGGTGCAAGAGATGAGTACGAAACCGTACTAAGAAATCTCACCAATCAATACCTCTGGGATCTCAACTTTATCAATGTCGTCTTCTTTCCCGCTATCGGACAATCGCAACAGCCTGAGGCAAAGTGTAACTAAAGGTTCAGATTGACATTATTCCGACATGTCTGGCCGTGTAACGATTACACCGCCGGGGTTGTGCTGCGTCACGTTTGTGGAGAGGGAAAGTGCGCCCCCCTTGAATGCACGGCGCTTTTCCGCAACACTTATTGGCGTGTAAACGCTTACCCCCACTAAGAAGGTAATGAATGGCGACAATAAAGGATGTGGCCCGTCTGGCAGGTGTTTCCGTCGCGACCGTGTCGCGCGTGATCAACGACTCCCCAAAAGCCAGTGACGCATCACGCCAGGCGGTGCAAAACGCCATGGAATCTTTGAACTACCATCCTAATGCTAACGCCCGTGCGCTCGCTCAACAGTCAACCGAAACCATCGGGCTGGTTGTGGGTGATGTCTCTGACCCCTTTTTCGGCGCCATGGTGAAAGCGGTTGAGCAGGTTTCTTATCAGACCGGGAATTTTTTGCTGATCGGCAATGGCTATCACAATGAACAAAAAGAACGCCAGGCTATCGAGCAACTGATCCGCCACCGCTGCGCGGCGCTGGTTGTCCATGCCAAAATGATCCCCGACGCCGAACTCATTCATCTGATGAAGCAGATCCCCGGCATGGTGATCATCAACCGGATTATTCCCGGGTTTGAGAAACGCTGCGTGGCGCTCGACGACCGCTACGGTGCCTGGCTTGCCACCCGCCATCTGATTCAACAGGGTCACACCCGCATTGGTTATCTCTGCTCAAACCACCCCATTTCCGATGCCGAAGATCGCCTGCAGGGGTATTACGATGCCCTGCGCGAAAACGGTCTGCCGTGCAATGACCGGCTGGTGGCTTACGGTGAACCCGACGAGAGCGGCGGCGAGCAGGCAATGACAGAGCTGTTAGGACGTGGAAGGAACTTCACCGCAGTCGCCAGCTATAACGACTCGATGGCAGCCGGAGCTATGGGGGTGTTAAATGACAACGGGATTGAGGTGCCGGGAGAAATTTCCCTTATTGGCTTCGATGATGTGCTGGTCTCCCGCTACGTGCGCCCTCGCCTGACCACCGTCCGCTACCCCATTATCACCATGGCCACGCAGGCGGCCGAGCTGGCGTTAGCACTCGCCGAGCAGCGTCAGCCACCGGAAATCACCCACCTGTTTAGTCCAACGTTAGTGCGCCGTCACTCTGTTGGGGCACCCGCCGAAGCCCCGGACGAATAGCGATAGAGATGTACCGTTTTGTCCGGGTACTCCAGCGCATCGCCGATATACTGCCAGCCGTAATGTTCGTAGAAGTCACGGCAGGCAGACCAGAGATGCAACGTGTCATACCCGGCCTGTGCGGCATAGTGGATAACATGCTTTTGCAGCAGCCCCGCCAGCCCCTTGCCTCGCGCCGCATCATCCACATACAGGGCTGCCAGCCAGGGGCAAAGATCCTGTCGGGTGATCAGATCGCAGCGCCAGAGCCCCACGGTGCCTACAAGCTGTTCGTTCTCCAGGGCAATAAAGGTCAGCGGTAATGCGCCCGGCGTCTGGCTGTGCTCAACAATACTGTGGAAAAACGCCCGGGGCAGGCCGTCGCCAAAGGCCTGCCAGATCCAGTCGGTCACCTGCTCCGCATACTGCGGTGCGGCGTAGAGCGGCAGAATAGTCATACCAGCTTCCCCTGGAAAATAGGCACAGATTCAAAGAGATAGCCGTCAAAGTCCGGCGCGTCTTCGTCTGAGAGTTCAAGTAAGCTCTTTTTCACGTTTTCCAGATGCTGGAACATTGCCTGCCAGGCGCCCATGACGTCACGGCGGCGCAGCGCGGCCAGGATGGTTTGCCGGTCACCCAGCCATTTCAGGCGGTACGCGCGGCTGGCGATGTGGCCATTAAACTGCTGCCACAGCGGACTGCTGTCCATGTGATGCCAGATACTCTCCACCGTCGCCAGCAGCATCTGATTTTGCGTCGCGCCCGCCAGGACCAGATGGAACATCTTATTGTTGTCCTGACTATTATCGTCGGCGGCAATCGCGCGTTGCTCCTGCTCGATAATACGGCGCAGATTGTCGATGTCTGCACGGGTCGCCATTTTGGCGGCAAACGCGGCAATATTGCTTTCGAGGAGCTGACGGGCCTGTAAAATCTCAAACGGCCCCACGTCGCTATTGAGAAAACGCTCTTCTTCGTTTTCATGCTCTTCGGGGATGCGCATCACATAAACACCGGAGCCCTGGCGTATATCCACCGTGCCCTGCAACTCCAGCATCAGTAAGGCCTCACGCACGATGGTGCGGCTTACGCCGTACTTCTCGGCAATATTGCGCTCAGGAGGAAGGCGCGAACCAACGGGATAGTGCCCCTGGATAATCTGCGCCCGTAAATCCTCGCCAATTTCCTGGTACTGTTTCTTTTCCGGCAGGATGACAGCCTTATCCACGTTTTCACCTGTTTTTTCAATTAATGCGCAGACCGGGCGTCCTCCCGGCCAGTTTGTGCGCTATTTTACCAGAACCGGCATGCTTTTCGCCTACTTCCATTCATCATCAACCTGAAGCGTGAGCCTCCGCGTATCGCGTAGCTGCCGGAACCAGGAGGCTGATTTTTTTGCACGTCTGGCACGCTGGTTATCCAGATCGATCTCAATCAACCCGTAGCGGTTTTTAAACTCGTTCATCGGCGAGACGTTGTCGGTAAATGCCCACAGCATATAGCCATGGCAGTTCGCCCCCTCCTCCCGCGCCAGCAGCGTGTAGTAGAGGTGTTCGCTGATGAAATCGATGCGGTAAGTGTCGTCGATAATCCCATCGCGATTGCGAAATTGCGCTTCGTTTTCCACTCCCATTCCGCTTTCCGCCACGAACCAGTCGATATTGCGATAGTCTTTTTTAATCCGCATCGCCATGTCGTAAATAATGCGCGGGTAGATCTCCCAGCCGCGGGAGTGGTTCATGCGCCGCCCCGGCAGTTCAAACGGCTCGTAGTAGTATGCCGGGTGGAATGGCGTGTCCGGATGCCAGGCGCGGGAAGGTGCCTTCACACGGTGCGGGTAGTAGAGGTTAATCCCCAGTTCGTCGACGGTGTTATCCGCAATCAGCGCCAGTTCGTCCGCGGTGTACTCCCACTCAACCTGATGCTGCTCCAGCAGGGTAAAAAGCTCTGCGGGATAGCGCCCGTGGACCAGCGGGTCGAGGAAGACGCGGTTGTAGAACAGATCGTACATCTCAGCGGCCCGCAGGTCATGCGGTGCGCGGGAACGGGGATAGGTCACCTCCGGGTTGAGAATACAGCCCACAGAACCGCGATAGCCTTTCTCGCGAAATAGCTTCACTACCTTTGCCGTCGCCAGCACCTTATGGTGATTCCACTGCATCCACGTGCCGGTGTTCTGCTCATACGGCCAACGCAGCGCGTCCAGATAGACGCGGGTCTGGACGACAATCGGCTCGTTGAAGGTAAACCAGCGGGTCACTTTACCGTGGTAGCGTGCAAAGACCTTTTCCGCATAGCGGACAAACAGCTCAACCACATGCTTTGACGCCCAGCCGCCGTAGGTATCCAGCAGCACGCCCGGCAGTTCGTAATGTTCGAGGCAGATCATCGGCTCAATGCCCTGACGGTGCATCTCATCGAACAGCGCGTCGTAGTAGGCAGCGTACTCTTCATCCACCGTCGCGTTTTCGTAGTCGGTTAAAAAGCGTGACCAGTTGATCGAGGTGCGGTAGTGCGTCAGCCCCGCCAGCTTCATCAGGGCCACATCCTCGCGAAAACGGTTGATAAAATCGGTCGCCACCGCCGGGCCATAGCCGTTGTGCCAGACGTGACGGTCATTCTTGTACCAGAGATCGATCCATGAATCCTGCCCCGGCTTTTTACCGCTCCAGCCTTCGGTCTGCCAGGCCGATGCGGCCGCGCCGAGAATAAAATCCTGCGGTATGGCTATCTGTTTTGTGCTCATCGCATCCTCACGGGTTGTCAGTGGCCTGCTGCAGCGCGGCCTGCTCTGCGCGGCGTGAAGCGATTTTCACAAACGGCAGATAGATAATCACCGCCGTCACAATGCAGATGAGCTGGGTGATCACCGCCCCCATCGAACCTGCCGTAGAGAGCCAGGCGTTGATCAGCGGCGGCGTCGTCCACGGCACCATCACCACCGCTTTACCGGCAAACCCAGTCACGGTGGCGAAGTAGCCGATGGAGCCCGTCACCAGTGGAGTGATAATGAAGGGAATGGCGAGGATCGGGTTAAGCATGATTGGCATACCGAAGATCACCGGCTCGTTGATATTAAAAATCCCCGGGCCGATGGAAAGCTTGGCGATCTCTTTCATCTCCTTGCGTTTGGTGGCAATCATCACCGCGATCAGCAGGCCGATAGTCAGGCCCGAACCGCCGATGCTCATATATACATCCCAGAACGGCATGGTGATGATGTTCGGCACCTCTTTACCCTGCTCAAACGCGCTCATGTTGACGGTGATCGCCCCCAGCAGCAGCGGCTCGCGGATCGGCTTGATCATCTGGTTGCCGTGGATACCAATCACCCAGAAAAGCTGTGCAACGAACATCAGCAGCAGGATCCCAGGCAGACTTTGCACCACCCGCTCCAGCGGCTGTTGCACCACCTGATACACCGCGTCGTAGAGATACATCCCGGTGATCTGATGAAACACAAACCCCAGCGTGGCAATGGCAGTGGTGGTAATAATCGCCGGGATCAGCGCGGAGAACGACGCGGCCACGTTAGGCGGCACGGTGTCCGGCATTCGGATCTTCAGCCCCGGGCGGTTCTCCAGCCAGCAGTAGATTTCAACGGACAGAATGGCGATAAACATGCCGAGGAACAGGCTGCGGGTATCTGAGAACTGGCGCAGCAGCACATCTTTCACCACGTGCATTTCGCCATCCACCAGCATCTCCACGGTGGTGGGCGTCACGCAAATAAAGCAGATCACCGCCAGCAGCCCCGGGAAAAGGGATTTGATACCGTTGATGCGCCCCAGCTCAATGCCAATCAGGAATACCGCACCAATGTTAAGGAAGTTCAGCGTGGCGTAATTCAGCGCGCTGGTGATCGGCTTTAGCGCGGCGAGGAACGACAGCGACGAGAAGCTCGCCAGGCCGTTTTTCGGATCCAGCACCATATTGGAGATCAGCACAGAGAACGCCCCAACGATGATGACCGGCATTAAGGTAATGAAGGCTGACTTGATCGCCATGATATAGCGATAACTGTTGAATTTAGTGGCGAAACTGCCCAGAGCGTCGATCAGTTTTTCCTGCAATGCCATAGGGTATTACCTCAGTAAAAGGGCTTTTATTGAATAAGGTGTACAGCCGGATACTATTGGCATACCAAAAATAGCTTTATGAGGGTAATGGTTCTGTGATTAAGCTCTCAACACCACCAGCGGTATTCCAGATCGTGATTTATGACCAATTTGGTATACCAATTGCAGCAATTTCTTCGGTTCTGACAGATCGTTACTGAAAAGCGTGATCGTGATGGGCGTTTTGCCCTTCCCGCGTCGCTTATGCGCCGGATGGTCTGTGTTAAACTGCAGATCGTTACGTGGAATCAGGAATGTCTAATGGCAACAATGCTGGATGTCTCACTGCGCGCAGGTGTATCAAAAGCCACGGTATCGCGCGTGCTGAACGGCACAGGTCAGGTCAAAGAGAGCACGCGTCAGCAGGTGTTCGCGGCAATGGAAGAGCTGGGGTATCGCCCGAATTTTCTCGCGCGTTCGCTGGCTAACCAGACCAGCAACAGCATTGGTCTGGTGGTCTCAACCTTCGATGGCTTTTACTTTGGCCGCCTCCTTCAGCAGGCCTCCCGGCAGACCGAAACGCACGGGAAGCAGCTGATCGTCACCGATGGTCATGACGCGCCGGAACAGGAAGAACAGGCGGTACAGATGCTGGCCGATCGCAAGTGTGACGCCATTGTGCTCTACACGCGCTACATGAGCGAAAAAGCGATCATGAAGTTGATCCACTCCGTGCAAACCCCGCTGGTAGTCATCAACCGGGAAGTCAGCCAGGCTCCCGATCGCTGCGTCTTCTTCGAACAGCAGGATGCCGCCTTTAAGGCCGTGGATTACCTGATAAACCAGGGACACCGGGAGATCGCCTGTATTACCGTCCCCATCCACACCCCTACCGGTAAAGCCCGCCTGATGGGCTACCGTAAAGCGCTGGAAAAGCACGGCATTCGCCTGGATGAGCGGCGGATTAAGTACGGCGATGCGGGCATGACGCGGGGGTATGAACTGTGCAGGGAGTTGATTGCCGACGGTGTGCCGTTTAGCGCCCTGTTTGCCTGTAACGATGATATGGCGCTGGGAGCCTCCAAAGCCTTGCACCAGGCAGGGCTGAAGATCCCGCAGGATATTTCACTGTTTGGCTTTGACGATGCGCCCAGCGCAAAATGGCTGGAGCCTGCGCTCTCATCGGTCTATCTGCCGATAGATAATATGATTGTCACGGCCATCGACCAGGCGATCCGGCTGGCAAAAAACCAGCCGGTAGAAGCGATCCCGCCGTTTACCGGTACGCTGGTACTACGCGACTCGGTAACCACGGGGCCATATTTTACTCAGACGAGTTCCAGCGCCAGCAATTCCTGAATGGTCTGGCGGCGACGGATCAGCCGCGCCTTGCCGTTATCAAACAGCACTTCCGGCAGCAGCGGGCGGCTATTGTAGTTAGAAGACATCGACGCCCCATAAGCGCCGGTATCGTGCAGCACCAGATAATCCCCGGGTTTCACCTCCGGCAGCGCGCGGGTTTCTACTTTACCCCCTTCCTGCTGGGTAAAGACATCGCCCGATTCACACAGCGGGCCTGCGACAACCGTATCAATACGTGGGGCGTCGGTTAAATCGCGGCCATCGGCGGCGAGCGCTGAAATATGGTGGTAGCTGCCATACATGGACGGACGCATCAGGTCATTGAAGCCCGCATCAATCAGTACGAAGTGGCGCGATCCCATCTCTTTCACGCTACGCACCTGAGCAACCAGCACGCCAGATTCCGCCACCAGGAAACGACCCGGTTCAATTTCGAGCTTCACCGGATGCCCGACATGCGCGGCAACTTTGTCCCGGGCGGCGCTCCACAGGCCGTAATAGTGATCGGTATCGATCGCCTCTTCCCCTTCACGATAAGGAATCGAAAGGCCGCCACCGGCGGAGATCGCCTCCAGATCCTGCCCGAAGTCGATAACCTGACGCACCATCGCGCCGCACACCTGTTCCAGGTGACCGTAATCCACGCCCGAACCAATGTGCATATGAATGCCCACCAGCTTCAGGTTGTAACGCTGTAATACCTCAAGGGCGGCGGGCATATCGGCATACCAGATGCCGTGTTTACTGTTTTCACCGCCAGTGTTGGTTTTCTGGCTGTGACCATGGCCAAAACCGGGGTTCACACGTAGCCAGACGCGGTGGCCGGGAGAAACCTGTCCAAGCTGTTCCAGCATATCCACAGACCCGGCATTAACCGGGATCTGCAGTTCATGCACGCGGGCAAGCGTCGCGTCGTCGATCAGATCCGCAGTAAAGACAATTGCGTCAGGATCGGTTTTAGGATCGAAGCCAGCCGCCAGCGCGCGCTCGATTTCACCCAGCGACACGGAGTCAACCTTCACGCCCTGCTCGCGCATCAGGCGCAGGATATGGATATTGGAGCACGCCTTCTGGGCAAAACGCACCACGTCAAACTGATGCAGCGCAGCAATCTTCTCGCGAACGATTTGCGCATCGTAGACCCATACCGGGCAGCCAAACTCGGCAGGCAGGCGCAGCAGGTTATCGGCATTTAAATCGGTGTCAGTCTGGTTAAGCGGGCGTGGCATGGTCTTCTCCGGGTGGTCATCTTTTTTATGATTACGCCACAGCAGAAAGAGAATAAAAAATATCGTTTTATCGCGAGTCTATGCAAAAATGATATGGACAGTCCTTCGCTTTCAGGTGCCCTATGCCCGCCGTCAACTTACGCCATATTGAGATTTTTCACGCCGTGATGACCGCCGGCAACCTCACCGAAGCCGCGCAGATGCTGCACACCTCGCAGCCTACGGTAAGCCGCGAGCTGGCACGGTTCGAGAAAGTGCTGGGACTGAAACTGTTTGAACGCACCCGGGGCCGGCTGCACCCAACGGTACAAGGGCTGCGTCTGTTCGAGGAAGTGCAGCGCTCGTGGTATGGGCTGGACAGAATTGTCAGTGCGGCGGAAAGCCTGCGCGAGTTTCGTCAGGGCGAACTGTCGATTGTCTGCCTGCCCGTCTTTTCACAATCCTTTTTACCGACGCTGCTGCAGCCTTTTCTGGCCCGCTATCCGGAGGTCAGTCTCACTATCGTGCCGCAGGAATCTCCGCTGCTGGAAGAGTGGCTTTCAGCGCAGCGTCACGACCTGGGGTTAACCGAAACCCTCACCACCCCTGCAGGTACGGAGCGCACGGAACTGCTCACGCTGGATGAGGTTTGCGTGCTTCCTGCCGGGCACCGGCTTGCCAGTAAAGCAATGCTGACCCCCGCTGATTTCCACGGGGAAAATTACATTAGCCTGTCGCAGACCGACAGCTATCGACAGCTGCTGGACACGCTGTTTGCCGAACATCAGGTAAAACGCCGGATGGTGGTGGAAACGCACAGCGCGGCCTCAATATGCGCGATGGTACGTGCCGGGGTAGGCGTAGCCGTGGTTAACCCGCTTACAGCGCTGGACTACGCCGGGAGCGAGATTGTGATTCGCCCGTTTAGCCTCTCCGTCCCGTTTACCGTCAGCCTGATCCGCCCCCTGCATCGCCCGGCGTCGGCACTGGTTGACGCCTTTACCGGGCATTTGATTGAGCATGCGCGTGAGGTGGCGCTTCGCTTACCTGACCGGCAAAATCCGTTATGACAGCATAAACTCCACCGCATCAGCAGCGTGAATGGCGGCAGTGTCGAATACCGGGATCGGGCTTCGCTCAGCCGGTACCAGCAGGCCGATCTCGGTACAGCCGAAGATCACCCCTTCTGCCCCCTGCCGGGCAAGTTGTTCAATCACGCTGACGTAATACGCCCGGGAAGACTCACTGAAGGTGCCGAGGCAAAGCTCATCAAAAATAATCTGATTAATGCGCGCCCGGTCGGCGTCATCCGGGATCAGGCTTTCGATACCGAACTCACAGCTCAACCGGCCACGGTAAAAATCCTGCTCCATGGTGTAGCGCGTTCCCAGCAGCGCCACGCGACGCATCCCCGCCGCGCCAATCGCGCGCCCTGTTGCATCCGCAATATGCAAAAACGGCAGCGGGCAACGCGCTTCAATGTGCGAAGCGACTTTATGCATCGTGTTGGTACAGAGCAAAATCCCTTCGGCACCGGCACGCTGAAGCCCGAGTGCCGCCTGTGCCAGTATCTCTCCGGCTTTGTCCCATTCACCGCTCGACTGGCACGCTTCAATCTCATGGAAGTCCACGCTGTGCAGCAGCAAACTGGCAGAATGCAGTCCCCCGAGGCGCTGCTTCACCCCTTCATTAATTAAACGATAGTAGGGAATGGTCGATTCCCAGCTCATGCCACCCAGCAGGCCGATTGTTTTCATTATCCCTCCTTCTCTGTTTATCTCAGTGAAGCAAACTTGTGATCGCGTTTCCAGTTCTTTGTCGCGCCGTTTCTTTTTAAAAAGAGGTGATGTAAATTAAATGAAACAATATTTCATTTTATGATGAGGGAAGGCATGTTTATTTTCCACAACGAGACCACGCTTGACGATCTGGGTAACGGCGTAACCCGTCGGATCCTGGCCCATAGCGGTAAGATGATGGCGGTTGAAGTGAATTTCGCCCAGGGCGCGATTGGCCCGATGCATAGCCATCCGCATGAACAGCTAACCTATGTGCTGTCCGGTGAGTTCGAATTCACCATTGGTGAAGAGAAGCATATTGTCAGGGCCGGCGATACGCTCTACAAAGCGCCACACGTCATGCACGGCTGCGTATGTCTTCAACCCGGCACCCTGCTGGATACCTTTACCCCCGTACGGGAAGATTTTTTGCAATAAAAAAGGGCGCTGATTTCAGCGCCCTTTTTTCTCTGCGTCAGTTATTCCGCTACCGGCTCTGGCAGCGGGTTACGGCTAAGCATCGCTTCACGAAGCAGCACGCTACCGCAGGCGAACAGCCCACCCAGGATCCCCGCCAGCATGACAATCAGCGCTTTCCCCGGGCCATCTTTTTTCACCGGCATGGAAGGTGAAAGCTGATACTTGAAGGGTTCCAGTTTAACGTCTTCAACGGAGAGTTTTTTCAGCTGCGCCAGATAATATTCACGGTTCTGGAAGTCTGCATTCAGCTCAGACACATCCTTAAGATTTTTCTCAATCTGCAATTTCTGCGCGATACCGTCAGCGCCCAGGGCAACGGAGTAATCCGGATCGTCTTTTACGGCCTGTCCGTTGCTGTAGACAGGTTTCTTAATACCCGCCGCGTTAGCCACTTCCAGCGAATAGTTAAGACGCTGCAGATTGGTGTTGTGAATATTGGTCAGACGCACCCGATCCAGATCCAGCTGCTGCTCTACCACCTTCGTTTTCAGGGCGAGCTGGTTACGGATATTCAGCATGATCTCTTGCTCGACAATCGCGGCAATATACTTGATATACCCTTCCAGAACGGTTTGCGCATCTCCCGCCGTGGGGGCGGTGAAGCTGAGCGTCCAGGAGACGTAAGGCGCTTTATCCGCGTCTTTTACCTGAGTGTTATCAATCGCTTTCATCTTCTCAGAGATATTGACCACCGCACGATGCAGCTCCAGCGGATCCACGTTTGTCCCCTCAAGCTGTGACATAACGTAAGGGGAGGATTTCATATACTCTTCAAGCAATGACTGCGACTGAAACTTTTTGATAAACAGTCCAAACACTTCATCACGGGACACTTTTACGTCCACATCCAAAACCTGGAGTGCCACCATCATCTGGCGCAGCGGGTTCCACTGCGTCTGTTCGGCAGGCGTGATCACCGCTTTACTGGTCCATTTCTGCGGCAGTAAAAAGGCAATCGCCAGTCCGGCCAGCGCAAACGCGAACGCAATTGCGATGATGCGTTTTTTGGCGGCAAGCAGGATGTCTAACAGCCCCAAAAGGTCGATTTCTTTAGTGCTGACAGCCGGGGTGGCATAAGAAGGAAAATCGAGGTCCGTGTTTTTTTTGAAATCCATCGCTGACATAGACGTTCTTCTGTTAAGAGTGCAGGTAATTTCTGCCTCGTGAGTTCAAGTGGTCCGATGATACAAGAAAGTAAGAATAATCTGAACGCGATATTGATCTATCTGTGTACTGGCTATCAAAGTTGGTAGTTAGTACCTTTCCGGTATTATTGTTATTAATCATCCGCTTTTCTTTCTGCTTACATGCAAGACCTGCCTTGATCGCCAGAAATAGCGGCAAAATGCCACCCTCCTCACTTTATTGAAACAGCGTTTCGATGCTGATCACATTTCCATCATTAAGCGAATGACGCGGGAAAAAATAGCCATAATATAAAATAAAACACTGTTTTATTATTCGAAAACTACGGTTCGGATGTCATGAAACTCATACCGTCATTTCACCCACTGATTGCCAGGTAGGTCTGTATGAATGAAAACAAGCTGCTGGGGCTCGCATGGATATCACCCTACATTATTGGGTTGATACTCTTTACGGCTTTCCCCTTCGTCTCATCGTTTTTCCTCAGTTTCACGGATTACGATTTGATGAGCCCGCCGGTGTTTAACGGCATCGAAAACTATCGCTATATGTTTACTGAAGACACGCTCTTCTGGACATCAATGGGTGTCACGTTCGCGTATGTATTTTTGACCATTCCGCTGAAGCTCGCGTTTGCATTAGGGATTGCGTTTGTTCTCAACTTCAAATTACGCGGGATCGGCTTTTTCCGTACCGCTTACTATATTCCGTCGATCCTCGGCAGCTCCGTGGCGATTGCTGTCTTGTGGCGCGCCTTATTTGCGATAGATGGTCTGCTGAACAGCTTTATTGGCGTATTTGGCTTCGACCCGGTGAACTGGCTGGGTGAGCCCTCTCTGGCGCTGATGTCCGTGACCCTGCTGCGCGTCTGGCAGTTCGGCTCCGCGATGGTCATCTTCCTGGCGGCGCTGCAAAACGTTCCGCAGTCTCAGTATGAAGCGGCAATGATCGACGGCGCGTCCAGATGGCAAATGTTCATGAAAGTGACCGTGCCGCTGATTACGCCGGTGATTTTCTTCAACTTCATAATGCAAACCACTCAGGCATTCCAGGAATTTACCGGGCCGTACGTCATTACCGGCGGCGGGCCAACCTACTCGACCTATCTGTTCTCGCTCTACATCTACGACACGGCGTTCAAATATTTTGATATGGGTTATGGCGCGGCGCTGGCGTGGATCCTGTTCCTGGTGGTGGCCGTCTTTGCCGGTATCGCCTTTAAGTCGTCGAAATACTGGGTGTTCTACTCCGCCGATAAAGGAGGCAAAAATGGCTGATATTCAACACCTTTCCGCGGCAAGAAGCGTCGCCGAACGCGAGGTTGCCCGTACGCAGCGCAGACAGAAAATCAACGCCACCGTTCGCTATACGATCCTGCTGTTTGTCGGCCTGCTGATGCTCTACCCGCTGGTGTGGATGTTCTCAGCATCGTTCAAACCGAACCACGAGATCTTCACTACCCTGAGCCTGTGGCCGGCACATGCCACCTGGGACGGGTTTATCAACGGCTGGAAGACCGGGACCGAGTACACCTTCGGCCATTACATGCTGAACACCTTTAAGTATGTGATCCCCAAAGTGATCCTGACCATTATCTCCTCCACCATTGTGGCGTATGGTTTTGCCCGCTTTGAGATCCCGTGGAAAAAATTCTGGTTCGCCACGCTCATCACCACCATGCTGCTGCCCAGCACCGTGCTGTTGATTCCGCAGTACCTGATGTTCCGTGAAATGGGCATGTTGAACAGCTACATGCCGCTGTACCTGCCGCTGGCCTTCGCCACGCAGGGGTTCTTCGTCTTTATGCTGATCCAGTTCCTGCGCGGCGTGCCGCGTGACATGGAAGAGGCGGCGCAAATCGACGGCTGTAACTCCCTTCAGGTGCTGTGGTACGTGGTGGTGCCGATCCTGAAACCGGCCATTATCTCCGTCGCCCTGTTCCAGTTCATGTGGTCAATGAATGACTTTATCGGGCCGCTGATTTACGTCTACAGCGTGGATAAATACCCGATTGCATTAGCGCTGAAAATGTCCATCGACGTTACCGAAGGTGCGCCGTGGAACGAAATTCTGGCAATGGCGAGCATCTCCATTCTGCCATCCATCATTGTGTTCTTCCTGGCCCAACGCTACTTCGTGCAGGGCGTCTCCAGCAGCGGAATTAAAGGTTAAGAGGGAAATATCATGGCTGAAGTTGTCTTCAATAAACTGGAAAAGGTTTACTCCAACGGCTTCAAAGCCGTACATGCTATCGACCTGAAGATCGCCGAGGGGGAGTTTATGGTGATCGTCGGTCCATCCGGCTGTGCCAAGTCCACCACCCTTCGCATGCTGGCGGGGCTGGAAACCATCAGCGGCGGTGAAGTGCGGATCGGCGATAAGATCGTGAACAACCTCGCACCGAAGGAGCGCGGCATTGCGATGGTGTTCCAGAACTACGCGCTCTACCCGCACATGACGGTGCGCGAAAATCTGGCCTTTGGTCTTAAGCTGAGCAAACTGCCGAAAGAGCAAATTGAGTCGCAGGTAAACGAAGCGGCCAAAATCCTGGAGCTGGAGTCGCTGCTTGACCGCCTGCCGCGTCAGCTTTCCGGTGGACAGGCCCAGCGCGTCGCGGTTGGCCGCGCGATTGTGAAAAAGCCGGACGTGTTTCTCTTTGACGAACCGCTGTCAAACCTTGATGCCAAGCTCCGTGCCTCGATGCGTATTCGTATTTCTGATCTGCATAAGCAGCTGAAGCAGTCCGGTAAACCGGCCACCACCGTCTACGTCACGCATGACCAGACCGAAGCGATGACCATGGGCGACCGTATCTGTGTAATGAAGCTGGGCCACATCATGCAGGTCGATACCCCGGATAATCTTTACCACAAGCCCAACAACATGTTCGTCGCAGGATTCATCGGTGCACCGGAGATGAACATTCGTAAAAGCCAGTTGGTGGAAAAAACCGGGCAACTGCACATCACCCTCGGCAATGAAACCATGCCGCTCAATGCGCAAACGCAGGAAAAAGTCGCTGCTTACGCCGGTCAGGACGTGTTCTACGGCGTGCGCCCGGAATTTGTGTCGATCTCAGACTCGCCTTTCCCGGATGGGTGCAGCGGCGAAATGGTGCGCGTGGAGAACATGGGCCACGAATTCTTTGTGTACCTGAAGGTAGCGGACCACGAACTGACCGCCAGAATCCCTTCGGAAGAGGCTAAGCCGATGATTGCTAAAGGGCTTAACCGCAAAGTCTATTTCCGCTTCGACATGAATAAGTGCCATATTTTTGACGCAAAAACTGAACTGAACCTCTCTCTCTGATGGAGCAAGAAAAATGAAAAATGTGCTTTTAAGCGCAGCAATCTCCGCGACCCTGGGCCTTACTGCTTTGCCATCGATGGCGCAAAATACCGATTTACGTATGTCCTGGTGGGGCGGTAATGGCCGTCACCAGGTGACGCTGAAAGCGTTAGAAGAGTTCCATAAACAGAACCCTGACATTAACGTTAAGGCGGAATACACCGGCTGGGACGGCCATCTTTCCCGTCTGACCACCCAGATTGCAGGCGGCACAGAGCCGGATGTGATGCAAACCAACTGGAACTGGCTGCCGATCTTCTCGAAAACCGGCGACGGCTTTTACGATCTGAATAAAATGAAGGACGTGATAGATCTAAGCCAGTTTGATGCCAAAGAGCTCCAGTCCACAACGGTCAACGGCAAGCTGAACGGGATCCCAATCTCCGTGACCGCGCGCGTCTTCTACTTTAACGACGAAACGTGGAAAAAAGCGGGCATCGACTACCCAAAAACCTGGGACGAACTGATGGCCGCCGGTAAAACCTTCGAAAGCAAGCTCGGCAAGCAGTATTACCCTGTCATACTGGAACACCAGGACACGCTGGCGCTGCTGAATTCTTACATGGTTCAGAAATACAACATCCCTGCCGTGGACGAGAAAACCAAAAAATTCACCTACAGCAAGGCGCAATGGGTGGAGTTCTTCCAGACCTACAAAAAACTGATTGATAGCCATGTGATGCCGGACACCAAATACTATGCGTCGTTTGGCAAGAGCAACATGTATGAGATGAAGCCGTGGATCCAGGGGGAATGGGGCGGCACCTATATGTGGAACTCCACCATCAATAAATACTCCGATAACCTCAAGCCACCGGCAAAACTGGTGCTGGGCAGTTACCCGATGCTGCCGGGTGCCACGGATGCGGGCCTGTTCTTCAAACCGGCACAGATGCTGTCGATCGGTAAATCGACCAAAAACCCGGAAGCGGCGGCAAAGCTGATTAACTTCCTGCTGAACAGTAAAGAGGGCGTGGAGACGCTGGGCCTGGAGCGTGGCGTACCACTGAGCAACGTGGCGGTTCATTACCTGACTGAAGCCGGTACCATTAAAGAAAACGACCCGTCGGTTGCAGGCCTGCGTCTGGCGCAGTCGCTGCCTGCAAAACTCAGCGTGTCACCTTACTTTGACGATCCGCAGATTGTGGCGCAGTTCGGCACCTCGCTGCAGTATATCGACTATGGTCAGAAATCGGTGGAAGAGACCGCTGCAGATTTCCAGCGTCAGGCTGAGCGTATTTTGAAGCGGGCGATGCGTTAAAAGGCGACGCCTTACCGGGCCGACAAGGTATTGTAGGCCCGGTAAGCGAAGCGCCACCGGGCAATAACATTACACGCCAATATTACGTAATTTCTCCCCGCTCATCAGCTTGCGTTCAATATGCTCCAGCGTCACGCCTTTGGTTTCAGGAATCAGCCAGAAGGTCACCCCGATAAACACCACGTTCAGTACCGTGTAGAGCCAGAACGTTCCTGCTGCACCAATGGCATCCAGCAGCGTCAGGAAGGTTGCGCCGATGATCATGTTCGACACCCAGTTGGTGGTGGTGGAACAGGTGATGCCAAAGTCGCGGCACTTCAGCGGCTGAATTTCAGAGCACAGGATCCACACCACCGGTGCGGCGCTCATGGCATATCCGGCGATACACATCATGGTCATCCCGACAGAGAGCCAGGAGAGACCGCTCGAGGCGGTGCCATTATCAAACTGCATCAGACAGTAACCGAGGATCAGCGTACCGAGCGCCATTACGCTAAAGCCAATCTTCAGCGCCGGTTTACGACCGGCTTTATCCACGGTAAATACCGCGATAAACGTGGCAAACATAAAGGTCAGCCCGACCACCAGCGTTGCAATCATCTGCTGTTCGGTGGTGGTGAATCCGGCCATTTTGAAGATACGCGGCGCGTAATACATGATGATGTTCATCCCGGTGAACTGCTGCATCGCCTGCAGCAGCATGCCAAGGAACACCGCGCGACGCACGTTGCGGTTGGCTTTAAACAGCGACCAGCCGCCCTGCTTCAGCTTCAGGCTTTCACGGATCTCGTTCAGCTCTTCACGCGCTTTCTCTGAGGTATCACGCAGCATGCGCAGCACCTCTTCCGCTTCCACGTGACGACCTTTCTGCGCCAGCCAGCGCGGGCTGTTCGGCAGGAAAATCACCAGCACAATCAGCAACAGCGCCGGCAGCGCCAGCACGCCCAGCATGGCGCGCCAGTTACCGCTGTAGCTGAAGTAAGTATCTGACAGAAACGCCAGTACGATACCCAGCGTGACCATCAGCTGGTACATACTGATCATCTTGCCGCGCACGTTCTCGCTCGCCATCTCCGAGAGATACAGCGGCGCAGTGTAGGAGGCAATCCCGACCGCCACGCCCAGCAGGACGCGGGAGAGCAGCAGCACTTCCACGTTGGTAGCGAACGCAGAGCCAATGGAGCCAGCCACAAACAGAATTGCCCCAACCATCAGGCTATATTTGCGCCCGAGACGGAACGAGAGCCAGCCGTTGAACAGCGCGCCGATGGCTGCGCCAAGCATCATGCTGCTCACCACCCACTCCTGCAGGCGACTGCTCAGCGTAAAGTGATCGGTAATAAACGGTAATGCGCCAGCAATGACGCCGATATCCAGTCCAAATAACAAGCCAGCCACTGCCGCCGCAATGGAGACAAACTGGTTCATGCGGCGAGTATCGCGCAGCGCCGCGGGCATGAGGGTAGAGTCATTTATAGATGTCATAGTTTCCTGCCTGAACAGAGAAATTCGTTAAGTGAAATTACGAGATAGCGAAGAAAAGTGTCAGGCCGGAATTCGCGAAGATATGGATTATTTCGCTATGGCATGGCGATCTGTGATGGACATTACAATTTCAACTCGCGGTGAAATATCGCCATATTTTACTAATTGATTAATATTTAAGTAATAAAACTGTGATGCGCGTCATTTATGATTTTTTAGTATGGATTTTTCATCTTTGTCGATATGGATAATGACAATTTTTGAGCAAAAAAAACCTCCACCCGCAGGCAGAGGCTCTTTCGTCAGCGCGAATTAACGCGCCAGCCAGCCGCCATCAACCGCTACGGTATAACCGTTGATGTAGTCCGACGCCTTCGATGCCAGGAACACCACAGGCCCTTTCAGATCGTCCGGCAGCCCCCAACGCCCTGCCGGGATTCGGTCAAGGATTTCCGCGCTACGCTGCTCGTCCGCACGCAGCTGCTGGGTATTGTTGGTCGCCATGTAGCCCGGGGCAATGGCGTTAACGTTGATATTGTGCTTCGCCCATTCGTTCGCCAGCAGACGGGTGACCCCCATCACTGCGCTTTTTGACGCGGTGTAAGACGGCACCCGGATGCCCCCCTGGAAGGAGAGCATGGAGGCGATATTGATAATCTTGCCGCCGTTCCCATGAGCGATGAAGTGTTTCGCCGCCGCCTGAGACATAAAGAACACGCTTTTGATATTCAGGTTCATCACGTCGTCCCAGTCGCGCTCGCTGAAGTTAATCGCGTCTTCACGGCGGATCAGCCCGGCATTATTGACCAGAATATCGATATGACCGAATTCCGCCACGGCGCGATCCAGCAGGTCAGGAATGGCGTCGATTTTACGCAGATCCGCGGTCAGGCTCAGGAAACGGCGGCCCAGCGCGGTCACGCGCTCGATGGTTTCCGTAGGCTCGACGATGTTGATGCCCACGATATCGCAGCCCGCTTCTGCCAGCCCTAACGCCATGCCCTGGCCCAGACCGGTGTCACAACCGGAAACCACAGCCACTTTACCTTGCAGAGAGAATGCATCCAGAATCATGTTTGTTCCTTACTCTTTCGATGCCTGTCAGCAACAGGCAGATTTATGCTTAACTGCCCGCGACTAGCGCAGATCTTTTACCGCGACGTGGTCCATGTCATCAAAGACCTGGTTTTCACCGACCATTCCCCAGATGAAGGTATACGCCTTCGTCCCCACACCGGAGTGAATTGACCAGCTTGGAGAGATAACCGCCTGCTCGTTATGCATCACGATATGGCGTGTTTCCTGCGGTTGACCCATCATGTGGAATACGCAGGCATCCTCATCCATGTTGAAGTAGAAATAGACCTCCATACGGCGCTCGTGGGTATGGCACGGCATGGTGTTCCACAGGTTGCCCGGCGCCAGCTCGGTCAGCCCCATGCTGAGCTGGCAGGTCTCCAGCACATCCGGAACGAAGTATTTGTTGATGGTACGACGATTGCTGGTGAGGTTATCGCCCAGCGTCACCGGGGCTACGTCTGCCGGGGTGACTTTTTTGGTAGGACAGGTGGTGTGAGCCGGGGCGCAGTTGTAGTAAAACTTCGCTGGCGTGCTGCCGTCGACGCTGGCAAAAACCACCTCTTTCGCGCCCTTGCCGACATACAGCGCGTCGCGGTGACCAATTTCGTAGCACTGACCGTCAACCGTAATGGTGCCCGGCCCGCCAATGTTAATCACGCCCAGTTCACGCCGTTCCAGGAAATAGCTCACGCCGAGCTGCTTACCCACTTCCCCACCCACGGAGACAGTTTTGGTCACCGGCATAATTCCGCCCACAATAATGCGGTCAATGTGGCTGTAGACCATGGTGTAGCGATCGGCTTCGAACACCTGCTCAACTAAAAATTCACTGCGCAGCCCCTGCGTGTCGAGGGTTTTGGCGTGCGCGCTGTGGATGCTTTGTCTGACGTCCACGATAACCTCCAGAATGGATCGTGCCCGAAGGCAGAAAATTAACGAAACGACGTTCCGTTTTAAGGATAAGCACAGTGTAAACGCCCATAATGGGGTTTTCAATTACATTTAAAACATCGTTTCATTTTTTGTGATTCTTTATACCAGAAATGGTGTTCCGATCACGGAAGCGTCAGGATTCGCCGCTTCACCTCACTCAAACTGACAAACTGCGCGATAAGTCACACTAAATAAAACGGTGTTTTGATAATTTAACACCTGCTTTTTAATCTTATTTTTATTGCCGAAAGGAGCGCATTATGGCTAAAGGTATGCGGGTCAAGCTGAACTACGAGATCGGCCGGGATCCGGATACAGGCGTCGAAGTCACGCGTCTGACCCCGCCTGAAGTAACCTGTCATCGCAACTACTTTTACCAGAAGTGCTTCTTTAATGACGGCAGTCATCTGCTGTTCGCCGGAGCGTTCGATGGTCACTGGAACTATTACCTGCTGGATCTGCAGAACGCCGAAGCCGTACAGCTGACAGAGGGCGCAGGCGATAACACCTTTGGCGGATTTCTCTCCCCGGACGATCGCGCCTTCTACTATGTGAAGAACGATCGCACGCTTATGGAGGTCTCTCTTGAGACACGGGCAGAGCGTGAAGTGTACCGCGTCCCGGATGACTGGGTCGGTTACGGCACCTGGGTGGCGAACAGCGACTGCACCAGCCTTGTGGGCATTGAAATTGCGAAACGCGACTGGATACCGCTGAACGACTGGCAAATTTTCCACGACTTCTTTCATAAAGGGCCACACTGCCGGCTGCTGCGCGTGGATCTGAAAACCGGCGAGAGCTCAATCATTCATGAAGAGAAGAAGTGGCTGGGGCATCCTATCTATCGTCCGTTTGATGACCATACGGTGGCGTTTTGTCACGAGGGACCACACGATCTGGTCGATGCCCGGATGTGGCTGGTCAACGAAGATGGCACCGACATACGTAAAGTCAAAACCCATGCACAAGGTGAAAGCTGTACCCACGAATTCTGGGTCCCGGATGGCTCCGCGCTGGTATACGTCTCGTATCTGAAAGGCCAGCAGGGTCGTTCCATCTGCCGCTTCAATCCACAAACCGGCGTGAATGAGACGATAATGCAGATGCCATCCTGTTCACATTTGATGAGTAATTTCGACGGCACGTTACTGGTAGGCGACGGTTCCGGCACACCGGTGGATGTGAAAGACACCCACGGTTACACCATCGATAACGATCCCTATCTCTACGCCTTTGACGTGGCGAAAAAGCGCTACTATCGCATCGCCCGTCATGACACCTCCTGGGCGACGGTGGAAAATAGCCGCCAGGTCACCCATCCGCATCCCTCCTTTACACCAGACGAGAAAGCGGTGCTGTTCAGTTCCGATAAAGACGGTAAACCTGCCCTCTATATTGCGAAACTCCCCGCGCAACCGGATATGTTGTCTGCATGATTTAAAAATGTGTTTCTGTAACTGGCCTTGCCCTCCTTACGGAGGGCTTTTTTTGCTCTGAACGTTTTGCCCGGTGACGCTGCGCTCACCGGGCCTGGAGGGAAATATCAGAAGGAATACGCCACGCCTAAACGGAAGCGGGTCTGACGTTCATCGCTCTCTTTCACACCCACGTTACCCACCTCAACATACGGCGCCCAGTTTTTATCCCATTTATACGCCAGCTTCGCGTTATATTCGGTGGAATAATCTTTATTATTATTACGGACCATCCCTTCCGTACTTTTTGCATAAACATAATTCAGTTCGGTACGCCAGTCTCCCATGACCCAGCCGACCCAGGCATCACCACGGTTAACTTTGTCATCGTCTTTATTAGAGCTCGACGGATAACGGGTATATTCATAACGGTAGCGCGCGGCCACGTAAAAGCCATTATCGAAACTGTATTGCAGGTGCAGGTTCGGTTTATAAATGGTACGGCTGTCGTTACTCTCAAGCGTGAACGCGGGAGTCAGCGCAATATTCTCTGTCGCTTTCCAGCGCCAGCTAATTTGATCTTCATGACCGTTACCCACCACATCCGCAAACGGCTGGTCGGCCTTATCACCACCCGATTTCCATTTCGCTTCTACAGAAAAACCGACGCCATTCGCAAAGCGATGCGAGACTGAAACACGGTCTGCATTTGCGCCGTTGTCGATGTATTCATGACGCAGATCGACGGTCACCGCCTGCGCGGCGAAAGAAGTACCAATAAGAGAAGCTACAACCAGAGATTTGTTAAACATGACAAAAACCCTCAATTAAAATAACGTTTCATTTTTATGAAATGGCAGTTTATTTTTTAATAAATGCTATTTTAGTGAGCAAGATCGTAATTATTTGTTTCATTTTTTTCGGTACAAATCGGCGTGATACACGTCAACAAACAAGTGGGATTTAGGCGAAATTAATGGAGGGAGATCACGTCAGGCAGGAATAACGTGCATAAAAAAACCTCCCATCGGGAGGTTTTTTTATGAAGGAAGGGATTAACGTTCGATAGCCAGCGCTACTCCTTGCCCACCGCCGATACAGAGCGTGGCAATGCCTTTACGGGCGTTACGCTTTTTCATCTCGTGAACCAGCGATACCAGAATGCGGCAGCCGGAAGCACCGATGGGATGACCGAGCGCAATCGCACCGCCGTTGACATTCACCCGCAGCGGATCCCACTCCAGCATTTTGCCCACTGAGATCGCCTGCGCGGCAAAGGCCTCGTTGACTTCAATCAGATCCACATCGGAAAGCTGCCAGCCCGCGCGATCCAGGCAGCGGCGGGTCGCATACACCGGCGCGATCCCCATTAATGCCGGATCAACCCCCACGCTGGCAAACGCCTTAATCCGGGCCAGCACGGGGAGATCCAGTTCCTGCGCTTTGCTTTCGCTCATCATCATCACCGCCGCCGCACCGTCGTTAATCGAAGAGGCATTTCCCGCCGTGACCGACCCTTGCGTTTCAAAAGCAGGATTGAGCATGGCCAGCCCTTCTGCGCTGGCATCGGTTCGCGGCTGCTCATCGGTGTCGACGACAATCGTCTGACCGTTCTGGCGCTGGGTGCACACCGGGACAATTTCATCGCGAAAACGCCCGGAATCAATCGCGGCACGCGCTTTCTGCTGCGAGCTCAACGCGTAAGCATCCTGCAGCTCACGGCTTATACCGTACTCACGCGCCAGGTTTTCCGCCGTCACGCCCATATGATAATCATTAAACGCGTCCCACAGCCCGTCATGCACCAGGCTGTCGAGCAGCTGGCTGTTACCCAGCTGCGCGCCGGTGCGGCTGTCGGTGAGTACATGCGGCGCGCGGCTCATGTTCTCCTGCCCACCGGCAATGACCACATCCGCTTCGCCACACTGGATGGCCTGCGTGGCAAGATGCAGCGCCTTTAACCCTGAGCCACAGACGTCGTTGATGGTGATTGCCGAGACGGTGTTGGGCAGGCCGCCTTTTAGCGCCGCCTGACGGGCAGGGTTTTGCCCGGCGCCGGCCGTCAGGACCTGTCCGAGGATCACCTCATCGACTTCATGTGCCGGGATCCCGCTGCGCTCCACCAGCGCTTTCACCACCACGCTACCCAGTTCAACAGCCGAGTGACGCGCCAGCGCTCCCTGAAAACAGCCGATAGCTGTACGCAACGCACCCACTATAACGACATCTTTCATCACCACCTCTGCGTTAAAGGACATGACGATAGTAGAGGATTGTTACTGGCATTTATCTTAATTGTTTAAAAATAGTGAGTTTAATCACAAGGATCAGCGTGCGTCCTGCAGATACTGCCGCAGCCAGCTTCCGGCGACGCCGGGAGGGGATCGTTTATTCCATAGCAAATCAATACCGATCGCGCGAGGCCAGCCAGGGACATTCAACTGCACCAGCGATTTCGCGGCGGCAAACTCTTCCACCAGCGCACACGGCAACACGCACCAGCCAAATCCCTGCACCGCCATACTCAGCAGTAACAGGTAATTCGGTGCCGACCAGACCGGCCCCCGGGCGAGCGTTGCCTCGCGCTCCAGGTAGGTGCTGAGCCGCAGTTCCCGCCAGCCGTGCAGCTCATCGGCCTGCACTTCATGTTGCCCGGCCAGAGGATGCGTGGTCGCGACATAAATCGCCATCCGGGTTTGCATCGGCAGCCGGGTGACGCCGATATCGGTCGGGTAAGCGTCACGCGCCTCCGTCAGGCCAACCTGCGCCCTCTCCTTTTGCAGCAGATCGATGACGTCCTCTTCCTCGCCAATCAGGCACTCAAATTCCGTATGGGGAAAACGCTGGTCAAACTGGTTCATCAGATCTTCCAGCACGTCCGGGTTAAGCGTATCAGAGAGGACAAACGTCAGGCGCGCCTCCGTTTGCGCGGTCAACGATACCGCCAGTTCGTCCAGCCGCGTGCTGGCGGCGAGGATCGCCTGGACATAGCCCAGCACCTGCTCTCCCTGAGCGGTTAACACCGGCTGGCGCGCCGAACGGTCGAACAGATCAAAGCCGAGGTCAGCTTCAAGATTGGCAATCGAGGTGCTGATTGTTGACTGGCTTTTACGCAGCCGCCGTGCGGCAGCAGAGAAAGAGCCCGCTGCCACGGTTTCAACAAACGCGGTAAGGGCTTCAGGTGAGTAGCGCATAACCTATCTACTTTATCGATGGATACCATCTTTAATATATCACCTTTAGCGATAAAAATAGGCGCCATCAACGCCCATACCGGCGAATTAACGAGGTCGAAAGCTATGCAACATCAGGATGCACTCCAACGTAAACTGCCGGAGCGGATCTTCCACGCGGTCTGCTTTGAGGGGATTGCCACGGCGATCCTCGCCCCAACGGCAGCGTGGCTGATGCAGCGTTCCGTGGTGGAGATGGGTGGGTTGACCATTATCCTCGCCACTACGGCCATGCTCTGGAACATTATCTATAACTTCGGTTTCGACCGTTTCTGGCCTGTCCAGCGCGTAAAACGCACGGCAAAAGTCCGCGCGCTGCATGCCCTGGGGTTCGAATGTGGGTTTATCGTGATTGGCGTGTCGATTGTCGCTGCGGTTCTTGGCGTCACGCTGCTGCAGGCATTCACGCTGGAAATAGGTTTCTTCCTGTTCTTCCTGCCCTACACCATGTTCTACAACTGGGCGTATGACACGTTACGTGAGAAATTCCTGAAGCGCCGTCAGCAGCGACGCGCCCTGGCGGGCTAACTCCCCTCTGGCCGGACGACTGGTCCGGCCAAACTCCGTCGAAGCAACTGCGCTCTCAACGCATAACTATGGTAAATTGCACTCCATTCTGAATGGTTTGCTAGTTGATACGTTGCTCTAATGTCGAAAATTTGGTCAAAAGATGAGACTCTGTGGAGTTTCGCTCTCTATGGCACGGCCGTGGGCGCAGGAACGCTGTTCTTGCCCATCCAGCTGGGCTCCGCAGGCGCTATTGTCCTGTTCATTACCGCCCTTGTGGCCTACCCATTAACCTACTGGCCGCATAAAGCGCTGGCGCAATTTATCCTGTCGTCAAAAACGAAAGGCAATGAAGGGATCACCGGCGCGGTCTCCCACTACTACGGCAGGAAAATCGGGAATCTGATCACCACGCTCTATTTCATCGCCTTCTTCGTGGTGGTGCAGATTTACGCCGTGGCCATCACCAATTCATTAACCGAGCAGCTGGCAAAAAGGATGACGGTGGATACCGCCACTCGCGTGCTGGTCAGTTTTGGCGTGGTACTGGTATTGAATCTTATCTTCCTGATGGGGCGACATATCACGATCAAAGTGATGGGCTTCCTGGTGTTTCCGCTGATCGCCTATTTCCTGTTTGTCTCCCTGTACCTGACCGGCAGCTGGCAACCCTCACTGCTCACCAGCCAGATGGCGTTTGATCGCCACACTTTGCATCAGGTGTGGATCTCAATCCCGGTGATGGTGTTCGCGTTTAGCCATACGCCGATTATCTCCACCTTTGCCGTCGATCGCCGCGAGAAGTTCGGTGACGCAGCCATGGACAAGTGCAAGAAAATCATGAAGGTGGCGTATCTGATCATCTGCCTGAGCGTGCTGTTCTTTGTGTTCAGCTGCCTGCTCTCGATTCCGCCGTCCTATATTGTGACCGCAAAAGAGCAAGGGGTGACGATCCTGTCAGCGCTGTCGATGATGCCCTCTTCTCCGGCCTGGCTCGGCATTTCCGGCATTATTGTGGCGATTATTGCCATGTCGAAATCGTTCCTGGGCACCTATTTTGGGGTGATTGAAGGGGCGACGGAAATCGTAAAGTCGTCGCTGAATCAGGTCGGCGTGAAGAAGAGCCGCGCCTTTAACCGTGCGATTTCTATTCTGGGCGTGTCGCTGATCACCTTTGCGGTCTGCTGCATTAACCCGAACGCCATTTCGATGATTTACGCCATCAGCGGTCCGCTTATCGCCATGATCCTGTTTATCATGCCGACGCTGTCGACGTACCTGATCCCCGCCCTGAAGCCGTATCGCTCCATTGGCAGCCTGCTCACGCTCATTGTTGGCGTGCTGTGCGTGTCGGTGATGTTTGTCGGCTAACCCTCGCGTGCCCGGCCTTCTGCCGGGCGCGTCTGATTTTTACAGTGGAAACGGTCTGTCCTGCACGACCGTTTTCATCACCAGCGTAGAGCGAAGATGCTGTACGCCTGGCATGGCAGAAAGTTTCTCGTCATACAGTTTCTGAAAAGCCGACAGATCGCGGGTGACAACATGCATCAGGTAGTCGGGATCGCCAAATAATCGCTGGGCCAGCACGATTTGCGGGATCTCTTCCACCGCCTCTTCGAACGCGCTGACCGCTTTCTTATCACCCTCTTTCAGGGTGGCAAACACAATCGCCAGGAAATTAAACCCCATTTTGGCGGGATCGAGATTGGCGCGATACCCCGTAATGGCTCCGCTCTGCTCCAGCGCACGTACGCGTCGGTGACACGGAGAGAGACTCAGGTTCACCCGCTCCGCCAGCTCCGTAAGAGATAAACGGCCATCAGCCTGCAGTTCAGCAAGAATTTTTCGATCGATGCTATCCATATGGAAGATTTTCTCAATTTTAGCGTTTTATGAGCATAACATTGAAAACTCATTTCGTACCGATACCGATATTCTTTCTCTCCGGGTAATTCAGGTACAGGAGTTTCACAGACGATGGAAATGAGTATTGTGGCCGGTTTTTGGGTGGTGTCCTTCCTGCTCATCATGACACCGGGTGCAGACTGGGCCTATGCGATCAGCGCCGGGATCAACGGGCGGCGCGTAGTGCCGGCGGTGATGGGGCTGATGTCCGGGCATCTGCTCGCCACGCTGGTCGTAGTGGCGGGCGTGGGTGTGTTGATGGCTCAACATCCACTGGCATTATCAGGGCTGACAATTGCGGGGGCGGTTTATCTGCTGTGGCTCGGCATCACGCTGTTACGCCATCCTGCTGCGCCGGAAAACACCGTACAGCATGCAGGAAACTGGAAACAGTGGGCGGTGAAGGGATTATGTATCAGCGGGCTCAACCCAAAAGTCTTCTTACTGTTTCTGGCGTTGCTTCCGCAGTTTACCGATCCAAAGGGAAGCTGGTCGATTGCCACGCAGATGTCAGCCTTGGGTGTGATGCATCTTATCACCTGCACACTAGTCTATTTGCTGGTGGGATATGGTTCGAAAGCGGTGCTGGCGACCCGTCCGCAGGCGGCACGTGCGGTGAGCATGGCCTCAGGGGGGATTATGGTGGCGATCGCGCTGGGATTGCTGCTGGAGCAGGTGAGATAAAAAAACACCGGCCATCGCCGGTGTGTTTTACGCCCGAATATCGTCATATTCCCGCGTGTTATCAAACTCATGCTTCGCAAACGGACACAGCGGGATAATTTTGCGATTCTCACCGCGCATTTTCTCCACCACCTTCGCCACCAGCTGCTTACCAACCCCTTGCCCCTTCAGGCTCGGATCGACATCAGTGTGCTCAATAATACTCAGATGCTCACCTGTGGGCACGAAGACAATCTCTGCAACCTGATTGCCGTTCGCATCGTTTACATAAAACTTGTTATGGCCTTCCAGAATATCCATGGTTCCTCGCTTATTTTTGGCGATACTGCAGCGCACCGCTCGGGCAGGTATCAATCACGCGTACAACGGTTTCCACGTCCACTTCATCAGGAATGATCCACGGTTTACGTTTCAGATTAAACAGCTTTGCGCTGCCGCGAACGCAGTTACCGGAGTGTTTGCAGATCCCGGTATTGAAGTAGACGTCAATTTTCTCCCCGGTATAGGCCCGGTAACCCGCATCCAGTAGTTCTTTATCCATGACATTGCCTCTGTAATTATTATCGTGCTGAATGAAGCATAGCCTTACGGGATCCTGATGGCTATAACGTATAGCGTTTTCTTGCCGGATTGTTTCCCCTGCGTGCATGACTGACGCAGACGGGGTGGCTGCGTCAGCCTGGCTGATTATTCCCGCCGGGATATTTAAAATTAAACAAGTTTAATCTGAAGATGTATCGGTTGTTTACGATAATGTCCGCTCTGCTTATTTAACACGAGTCCCCCATGAAGAAACGGTCATTATTACTGACTCTGCTCAGCCTCAGTTTATTAACCGCCTGCAGCGCTTCTGCGCCTGATAAGGTTGAACAAATCCATCATCTGCAGATCCCATTAGTTTTACCCGGAGAAAAACCGCCAGAAATTCCGGCATCGCATATCGCTGCGCTGTATCAGGAAAATAAAGTTCAGATCGACCGTTTAACAGCGCAGTTGAAATCAGATTATTTACAACAGACTACCGCGAAAGATATTTTTACCGAAGATAGCCCTGTTCAGCCGGTCTTCGCCTCGCTGACTAAACTTGAGCAGCTGGAAATGGTTAATCAGCAGTACCTGAAAGATAAAAACGTCACGGGACTGCAAAAGATTAACATTGTCCTTCAACCTTTAGTCACCGGTTAAATGCCAAAAGCCCAACTGCTGAACAGTCGGGCTTTTGTAACGGAAAGGATGGCAAAGATTAATCGTGCTGTCCAAATCGCCATGTCAGACCTGCAGTCACAGAGCTTACGTCGCTGCTGACGCCAATCTGGTTGGCATTACCCACGTTGCTTACCCATTGATATTCCAGACGGCCCGCTAAATTTTTGTTAAACGCATACTCCGTCCCGACTGCGGCAAGCGGGCGAACGCCTGTTTCAAAACGATTGTGACCACTTACATCAGACTCAGCACGATAGGCCATCGCCCCGGCACGACCATAGATATCCCAGCTGTCAGTCACGGCATAGCTGGCTTTTAAGGACATCTGCAGCCCCTGGCTTTTCATTTGTGCCCCCGCGCTATGTTTGCCTTTGATCTGCATATTGCCTAAATAATCGTAACCGCCTTCCAGTGCCAGCCACGGAGTCATCTGATAACCCGCGTATACCCCACCACCGACATTATCATGATCGATATTATACTGGTTCGAGCCATTATTATTATCGCTCGCTTTCGATCCGGTGCTGGCGTCAAAATAGTGTGACCAGCCGAATTTAGCACCGCTATACCAGGTGCCTGTATCTGCCGCTGCAAATGCAGACGTTGCGGTAAAAGCGTTAGCCAGAATTAATGCAACAAGTGTCTTTTTCATAGAAATCCCGTTTACTCTGTTGAATATTTCAGTGAGCAAACGATATCGACAAACACGACGATCGCGAAATCATTTTCTGTTTATTTTTAAATTTTAAAATGACTCTGGCAAATGCCCTACCTCCAGTAAATATCCGCCACGTTTGAACGCGATATATTTACCTTGCTTAAGTGCAGATAATACATTGAGAATACTGCTGCGGGAAAGAAGCGTACGATCCTGAATATATTCCAGAATAGTTGTTCGCATCCGCACCTCATCGGGCAGTAATATCATCTCCTGCAGATAGCTGCGAATCACGGAATAGGTGCGCTGCTGCACATCCTGGGCATCACGATAAATGAGATAGGCCGTATGGTACGACAGCAAGGCTGCCACATCCTCCCAGACGCCCTGTTCACGAAATCGCGCGGCGGCTTCATCTGCATCAGCACGCAAAATCAGAGACTCCCGTTCTGCGCGTAGTATATGTCCTTGCGTCGGCTGGATCATCTCGGCAATGCCGAACAGATGAGGCTCAAAAACGCTAACTAACAGCAACCCGTCAGATGCCCGCAGCAAAGAAAGCTCTCCTTCCTGAAAAAGATACATTTGCTGGCGGCCTTTATGTTTCCAGGTAATCCGCTTACGCGGCGCGAGCTTCACTTTTTCCGCAATGGGTTCAAGTACCGCCGTCAGGCGTTCAATGGAGTGTTCAGGGCGAACAGGAGGCAATATATGCATGACACCACCTTTGGGTATTCGATAATGGCCAGTATAGACCACAGCGGCCATCACTCAGACTGGTATGAGGGAATGAAGGTATATCAGAGGGTATGGCATACGTAAAAAGATAATTTGTTTATTTTTGAACTTTACCCGCATGACACGTGATAAGTATGCCCGATTTCCTGAAGTGCTTACATGAATATCAACGTAAACAATGGGGAGAATAAACGATTTAAAAACCCTGCACTCACCCTCTTATTTCTTAAGATTATTCCTAATTCAGCGATAATTATTTTAATATTTTTAATTGATTACAAAATCGCAACCCTTAATAAAGCTTTTAGCGTTTTGAATTGTATATACCACCTGACTATTCTCATTCCTGCCGATAACAACCGGGTAATGATGATGAGAAGTTCGTGCTTCTCAGGATTTTATTTATTCAAATTATCAGGCGGTTAGCAGAACTGAGTGACTTAAATCACGCATTTCGTAAGGACTATCTTTCAATGGCGAAATTCTTCGCCACGCTGTCACAGGAGTCAGACATGAGCGAAAATTTAATCTGGTCAGGAAAAGTTGACGCAAAAAATGCCGAAGGGACAAATACAGGAGTTGCCCTCAAAGCGGGAGAGATAATTACTATTCTGGCCAGTGGTTGGGCCAGGAATGGAAGTGAAAATTTTGCGCTTACCGCACCACAGGGGCGTATTCCCCGAGAGGGTGAAACGCTAACGTTACGCAATCCTTCGCTTCAGGCACGCCTTGGTAACGAAAATTATCCGGTTGGTAATCATAAATACCGCTGGTCGGTTCCAGCTGAAGGGACGTTGACGCTGTTTTTTGCCGATGGCAAAGACCAGTACAAAGACAACGCCGGTGAATTCAGCGTTGAAGTGTATCGCGAGGCGGATATTTCCGTCGCGGCGCCAGCTCCGTTTGAAGATTTAACCAACTTTGAGCGCGATAACTGGAATAACTGGCAGGCCGGACCTGCCGGGCACGATCTTTACCTGGTTGACGCCAGCACCCGCGCTGTCGAGTTTATTACCAGACCTAATAAAAACCATGCTGGTGAGATCCTCAAAAAGACGCTGACAGGTCTGACTGCCGGGCATGAATATACCTGGACGGTGAAAATTGCGCGCATCATAGGAAAATATGAAGCGCCAAAGGTTTCGCTGCGTGCAGATGGCAAAGACATTTCCGCCCCCCTGGAACTGAAGCAGGCAAATGAATGGGTAACCCTGAGTGGAAAATTCAAAGCCACGGGCAGTCAGGCTGAACTCGCGGTAGTCAGCCATGTGTCAGCCAGTATGGGAAATGATTTCCGTATCAAGGAACTAAAAATAAAGGGTTAACGTCAAAAACGTCGGACTGCTATTTAGCGAGAATGCTGGATGGCAGTGCGATGTTCAAAATTGCTTACAGTAAGTAAATCAGCCAGAAAGCTTTAAACAGAGTCGCTTAGGATTTAGTCTTTAAGAAAGGTCTGGAGCGGGCGAAGGGAATCGAACCCTCGTATAGAGCTTGGGAAGCTCTCGTTACTCCATCCCGACATTGTACATATGGCTGTACCTGATGGCGTGATTTTAGAGGATCGAAATCATGTCTATCAAGAACAATCAGTATCTTTTTCAAAGTCATTCGGGCGTATGGATCTTTCAGGTCTTTGTACCTGCGTACATGCGTCACCTGTTCGAGAATAAACGAGCCTGGCGAAAATCCACTGGGACAAAAGACATTCTTAAGGCTCGACACTTCAGAAATCACATGTTGATTGAGTTCAACAACCTGAAAGCCCTGTTGAATCCTGATCGTGAAGACATTCGCATCCAGAATGCGATCACCACACTCCACACCACTATAAAACAGGCAAAGAGTGCGCCTGTAACAGTATCTCCGATACCAACGCTGGCAGTCATACGTGATGAATACATGACGGTTTATAGCGAACGTCGGGCATTCTCCACACTCAGCAAATCAGCCCGAGCGGTGGAAGTATTTCTCCAGAGTATCGGTAAAGTTGATATTGGTCTGAACAAGATCGGACGCAGAGCCGTTACTGATTTCATCGAAGACCAACACAAAAAGGCAGCACCTCAGACCGTTCAGAACTGGCTAACCTCTTTGGGAAGTCTGTACGAGTTCGCCAAACGCCGCTACGATGCGATACCAGACAGCAACCCTTTTCACGGTCATAACCTCGAAGCACGTCGCACAATAGAGAGTTATCAGCCGTTTAAACCTGAACAGTTGCAAGCCCTTGTCAGAGAAGCTGATGACGTTTTACGTGATGTCATTTTGATCGGGCTTTACTCTGGAATGCGACTTGATGAGATAGCCAGCATCAAGCGGGAAGAGATTGTCATGATAGAGGGTGTGCGGTGTTTCTTCGTCAGTAAGTCAAAAACACTCGCGGGGGTGCGGTATGTTCCGATCCACTCGCTACTGATTGGGATTGTTGATAAGCATCTGGCTAACAACAGCGGTGAATATCTGCTGGAACAGTCAAACAAAATCATTCGTAAGGATGGCAAACGGGGGCCGTGGTACAGCCAAAAGTTCACCCGGCTGCGTGATAGCGTTTTGCCAACAGCTACAGATCGGCAATGTTTCCACAGCCTACGGGGAATGTTCATCACCTGCTTAGACCGTGCAGGGGTGCCAGAACAACGGATCGGAGCCGTCACTGGACACACCGAACAGAAAGCGAAAACCGAAGCATTCAGAACCTACAGCAAGGGCGCAGGGATGAAAGAGCTATCTGAGTATGTGGAGTTAGTAGGATATGATATTTAATATAAACAAAAAAGGTGCCTTAAGGCACCTTTAATCGGTATCAGAGAGTACCATCTGCTTGCTGAATGAATTCATCAATTTGCTTCCATATGAATCGCATTTGAGCTTGATCGAACTTCTGAGACTTGTCGCCAAAGATATCACAATGGTCGAGCATAAATTTCATATCAGCATAAGGATGATCACCTTCAACTTCATGAAATTTGATAATTATTAACGGATCATTATCACCGTCAATTAATCTTGCATGAAAAAGACCAATGTAATAGGGGCTAATTATACCGCGCTCATTGATACTAGAATCTTTGATGAGGCCAAACTTGCGATCCTCTTTAGTTTGGTACACCTCTATGAATCCGTTCTTTTTCCAAAGATTCATGAGCGCTACAATTTCCTTGGCCCAATCTTTGGCGTCATAACCAAACTGATCGCTAATGACTGAGAAAAGGGTGTTAACCTTCACATCAGATATGTAAGTTCTCTCTAGAGGTTGCTGCGAAGCGCTCATTGGTTTCCTTGAAAAAGTCGATCAGCGCTTGTTCTTGTTCTTTTGGTGCTCCAGAAAAGGACTTACTGCTCACCTTGTCTGAAAGTGCAACAAGGGAAGCGACGAACTTTTTCTTGTCACGTTCAAGGATCATATTCGCCTCCATTGGTTGATAGAAATGCCGAACACACGCTCAACAATTATTTTATGTTCAGCCTACGCAATCTACATCAGAGTGTCAAGTAAATGCGCGAAAAACAAACACAATGATTCTTTTGACAACAAATGCCAACATATTGATTATTAACAATTTTTATTCTTTCTTAACTTCAACAGAGCTTCACTAATAGCCTTCTCAAGCCCGTTTTGTTCAACGTCCATCATGAACGAGGAGCGCGGAACCTTCAGGAACCGACACACGGCGCTGACGTTCAGAAAGTCTAAAACGCGCTCGTCTGCAACAGTCAGCAACGGGAATCCGTTGTTCGTCTGGAATTGAATTTTCATAGTAATTTCCTCTTCTTTGCCCCGCCTTTTCAGGCAATTCTTCACGGTGGGGCCGAATGGTCAGCCCCAAAATCCGCTGTCTTACGCTGCGTCGTTCGTCAGTCGTGTAGTGAAATCCGGACGGTACACAACAGGCAAGATAGAGCTTTCCGCGAATAGCTCAACGTTCTTAAACTTGTCTTGTACGCTCCAGATACGGAAATCAACCGGATCAGCAAATGCCAGATCCAGATTGCGGCTGGTAGCAGTTGCCACATACCCGAAGGGCAGAGCAATATCCGAAGACAGCGGTTTGCTAAAGCGTGGAACCAGGAAGGATTCATCCGGACCAATTCCGTAAAGTGCCTGATCCGTGACTTCCACCACTCGGACATTTTCAATAATGAATGTTGAGAACGCCGGAAGCACTTCTTTGTTAAACAAAACATCCCGATCAAGCACACCGAACTGAACATTCTGACGAACATCAGGGTGATACTTAATGCCGCGATAAACATTGCTACCAGCAAACAGGATAAAGCCGTCAAGCTGACCAGCAAGGTCACCCATGCGCACTTTAGCAGCGGTTACAGCATCATCGAGGCTGCGAAGTGGGTCACCAGAGCTAACGCTGGTTTTGATCGTTCCGGTTGCCTGTTGGTATCCAAATTCATCTTCCCAGGAAATGATCGGCTGCTGGGTGTAGGTCGCTTCGACAGTATTTCGGAAGAGTGCGTCAGCGAAAATTTTCTCTTTAGTACGCATGTACTTATCGTGCATTGCGACAGCAGAAGAAGTGACCGCATCCATTACAGACATTTGCAGGTCGGAGCCTGGTTTGCGATATGGTTGCACGTCTGCCGCTGTAATCCGGTCCTGATAAGCATAAAGCGGTGCTTCGATCAGGTGATTGCTGGCGCTACGCTTAGGAATGGTTGACCACTCTGAACCGTAACGATTAACAGAGCTTGCCACCTTCTGAGCGACTTCATCAATGATATCGAGGCTCACCTTCGGACTTGCAGAAGTCTGACGATCACTGAAAACATTAAGCGTGGACAGCAAAGTGTTCTTTGCATCCATGTTCACAAAGGTGTTGGTGTAATCCGCGTAGCTGAAATTGGTTGATAGTCCCATGTTGTCTTCTCCTTATTATTATTCTGCGTCCGGTGCGCTAGTACGGATTGCGCCCGTTTTGGTGAGTGCGGCAATAGCATTAGCGCCAGCGGTAGCGCCCATAACAGCGGTGATGGTGTCTTGTTTGATGTAAATCCCGCGATCAGCAACGATGATATGAGCAGCATCTTCCGCCCTGTGGTGGCTCAGGACCAGCAGGCAGTCATCACCAGAGACATAAGCAGCTCCAGTGCTGGTAATGCAACTACCCGGCTGGACTTCTACAGCTAGATCGACAGTAATAGTCTTGCGGTCAAAATTCGGATCGGCTGCATACGCGATCACGTCATTGTAAGAGCGCTCAAGGCTTCCCATTTTCATATAATTAACTCCCGTTAAATTTCACATAGCTATGTAAACAAAAGGCCAGCGCCTGCTTGAGCCGTAAACGGCGACAGGGCCAGCCTTTCGAATTGTTCCGATGAAAAAAGTGACCGGACGGAAAGAGGTCCGGTGTGGATTTCACTGGTAGGAATAAGGAGGCGGCAACGCTCCAAAGAATGGGTAAGGAAGCCCAAAAACGTTGCCACCTGATGCCGTTAGTGTCCGGCTGACAGCCCGCCGAGGAGGACAGGACTTTTGGCAAATCCACCTTAGGTGGAAATTTTCTTCACACGAGAACGGGTTAGCCTGCTGGCTAATCGCTCTGCGATGCTTTTCTGATACAGCCAGCGGCAATGGCCTAACCTTACCGTGAGAGGGTGCGGATATTGGCTGTATGAGAAAAGGCGCTCTGGGAAAAGCGCACTTTGATTCCTAAGGAGAAGGGAAAAACATTTGGCTGTTGTAATTCACCTTGTATATTATTTTAACACTAATGATTATCATTTACAACAAATTTCACGAAAAGTATTTGATTTGTCGCTAAATTTGATACATACGCATTGTGGTGTTGAGATAGGGGCGACGAATTCGCCACCCTCTGTTTCATCATTGAGCAATACCAAGGATCATGTTGTTCTGTGCCTGCTCATAGCTCCTCAGTTTTGTATCAATCAAACCGTTAATAGCGCCGTCATTCACGTTAATATCAAGCGGTGAGAGTTTAATCTCAGCTTCGCCAGTGACCGCAACAGGAATCGGCTGTCGCTGCGTCATGCTGTCAATTGTCGGAATCGTAAACGTTGGTTGCTGGGGTTGTATTGAGTTGAAACCAGGAACATTCAACGCTAGCGCTGGATCGTTATACGCCGTGCCTGAGCCGATATTGCTCGGAGCGGAACTATCCAGCCACGGGTAAATCTGTTTGAGCGTCTGACCGATGCTGCGTGGATCAAATCCGGTCTTTTCCTTTATCCAATCGGCAGCACCGTTTGCAGAGTCATCCACAACGGTGTTGTAGACTGCATCCGGCAGTGTCGCGCCTTTCTTGAGTTCTTCACCGACTCGACCAGCGAAGGAGAGAATGTTGGTGGTTAGCTCACCAAGGGCAACGCCGAGAGCATCGGAAATTGGGATCAGTCCAGTCATCTTCTGACGTAGAGTGTCAGTATTAGCTGCATATTCTCCCAGACCCTGCACGAAGCTGGCGCTGAAGTGGTCAGCAAGCGACATCTGCACGCGACTGTACTCAGCACCCAAAGCTGCCAGCTTATCAAGGTTGGCCTGCTGTGCATCAGATAGGGTCCATCCTTCAGAAGCGAGTTGATTCATACGCTGGATAAGTCCCTGCCCCTCATCATTGAACACTTCGAGGAAGACCGAACCATCATTCACAGCCTCGGCCAGGTGTCGCACCTGTCGATCAGTCCAGCCGAAAGTTTTCTGTAATTGC
Organism: Enterobacter cloacae complex sp. SHL021; assembly: GCF_049237765.1. Lineage (NCBI taxonomy): Bacteria > Pseudomonadati > Pseudomonadota > Gammaproteobacteria > Enterobacterales > Enterobacteriaceae > Enterobacter > Enterobacter cloacae complex sp. SHL021. The sequence goes on from NZ_JBMKJG010000007.1 coordinate 187,958, forward strand.
TTTAGATAAGTGATAAATGTTGGAAAATCCAGTTTTTGCAGTTCCCCGATCACCTTTTGGGCTACCTTCTGGTTGCCGTTGGTGGAGGTCAGTACGTTATTGATGATATCTGCAAACTCACCACCGCCGCTGAAATTCACCTGTCCAGTTTTCTTGTTACGTTTGAAAGAGCCAGTATTCAGCAATTCCCCGGCCTTTTCGGTTGTGTCCTTGTTGAGGTCAGCCAGCTTGTCAGCACTCAGTGAGTAACCAACACGGCTCATTGATAGATCCTGAAGTGCTGCGAACTCAAGGTTGCTGATCCCATACTGCTGGAGTTTTTTCACATCGCGAGAACGCTCAAGGCTTCCCTGAAGGGTCTGACCAACACGAGAAACGCCCATACTACCTACTAACGCCACACCACCAACAACACCAGCGGCAGCCAGACCTACACTTCCACCACGGCTTTCTGTGCGTACACGACCAGCACGAACACCTGCGGCTTTCTGCTCACGGGTAATACGTTGTTGCAACCGAGCCTGCTTGCGTAATTCTGTGGTGATACGAGCCATTTCGAAGCGGGTCTCTTCAACCGTATAGCGCTCTTCTTTCTGGGCTTTAAGTGCCTCTTTTGCTGCACTGATGGCTTTGTACCGGGTAGCAACGTCAGCGCCGTTCACGTTTGCCAGAGTCAGAGCGCTACGGCGCAAACTGTTGTAATAAGTCACCTCACGCTTAAGGGCTGCCTCTTTCTCACGCTGGCGCTTCTCCTCCAGGGCCATCGCCTTTTTGGTGGCAGTAATGTCAGCAGCAACAGCGCCGTGACCACGGTTCATTGCTTCAGTCTGACGAGAAACAAGACCGGGATCGTAATGTTGACCGCCCAGGTTTGGGTTGTAGACCATCGCTCGTGATCTGGCTGCGGCCTGCACTTTTGCAGATATTGCTGCTAAACGGGCATTTTGACGTGCTGCCTGTTCCTGTTGGGATAACTGGCGAGCCTGTAATGAGGTCATTTTATTGGCATGAGCAACTGCATCCCGTTCCATTTTGGCTTGAATCTGAGCTTGTTTCTGCTGCTGTTTTGACAGTTGTTCAGCCTGGCGTAGCTTCGCTGTCTGGGCTTTCGCTGCGGCTAGTGCTGATTTGCCTTCACTCTGAGCGGTCCGCTTCTGGGCCTTCTCAAGCGCTTTAGCTGGTTTCTCATGAGCAGCCTTAAGCGAAATTATCTTCTTTTTGGCTTTTTGATATGAGGCATCGTCTGTGATCCAGGAGATTTCATTAACGGTGCTGGTAACAATCTTATTGGTCCCACTCATCACACCCCCTGCTGCTTGATGATATTGCCGTAACGATCAGGATCGGATTTTGCGAGTGCAGCAGCCGCTGCTTTAGCTTTCGCCAGCATTTCAGGATCAATATGGTCAGCGGTATGACTTACCGCCGGACGGCTATCAGCGCCCAAAAATTTTTTAATCCGTTGTTCAGCACCAAAGGTGTCTCGCATTGGCGAGAGGGCTTCGCCCCGTTTATCCGTGGGGGTGTCAGACGAGGCTGATTTGAGCAACTCTGGATGTTGATCCAGAAAGTTATCGGTGACGCTCTTCAGATTGTCCCGCGCCTTTTGGAGTTCGTATTCCTCTGGTGTCATGCCGTGCATAGTGGCAAACAGAGCATTTTTAATGCAGTTCAATGTCATTTTTTATGGTGTCTCCAAAGTAGGATCAGCCCGCCGATCAGGACGTGACGAAGCGCCAGCCAGACCACGGGCAGGAAAAAGATGTAATTAAGGGTCAAGTTTCCCCGTCAGGGTGTTAGTAGTGCAGGCGTGGTGAACGTCGCTGTGGGTTCTTCTGTTTTCTGGCGACCGTTTCCCGATAGGCCACAAACAACGGATCAGTATGATCCGGCATTCGAGATGCCATTTCTTTTTCGGTTATTCCTTCACGCTTAAGAAGCGTTACCACGGTGAATAGAGGCAGTTGAAGGTCAGCACAGATTTTTGCCAGCATTGCGCCGGATTCGTAGTACATTCGGGCCATTCGCTTAGTAGCGTACTGACTTGTATTGCTTATCTTGCGACAGCGAGGATTCCACGAATTATCGTAAAGGCCTTTTACCAGGTCAAACGGCAAGCGTAGAAGCAGCGCCGTTTTGCCAGGGGTGTAACCGTGAACGAGCATTTTTTTAGCAGTCTCGATCAACGAGATATCACGAGAGCGGGCCTTGTAAAAACGGGACAAATCAGGGGTTTCAGCACCGGAGGTGTTTACCTCTGCTAAAGTGCTTCGCACCGTAAGGGTTTCAGCCGTCAGGCTGTTGGCAACATCACACAATTATTTCTCCAGTATCAGAATGGTTGATCTTCATCATAATCAAGCTGCGGCGCATACCCGTTAGCCTGCTGTTTTGCTGGTTCAGGTGCAGGTATATCATCAGGCCGCATATGCTCTTCAGGCTCCCTCATATTGATTTTTCCTGTCAGTTTCCACACAAGTTTGATCTCATCCTGCCAGGTTGTAGCGCCCTGTGATTGCGCCCAGCGTCGCGCCTCTGGAACCAAAGGCCCACGAGGGGTAAACGAGTTGGCGATCCACGGTATCCCGACAACATTTCCCCCAGCTGGCTTACTCAGTGATGGAGCATCATTAGCGGAAACATCATCGCAGCTATCACCAGCAAACTGTGAAACGCCAGATTGCTGTTCAGGATCATCCGTGGCAGATGAAGAGGCCACATCAGGGGATTGCTGTTCGTGCTCTTGCTGCTGTACGCCATCTTCTCTCTCCTCGGGGCTTGGCCGTGCTGCTTCCTTCATCTTAGACTTGGACTTAAAGTTTTTATTCGCCCGCTCGTGGTCCCACGCTGGAGCACCCTTGTACTCTTTATGGATCACCTGTAGACCGTCAGCAACATCACTGAAAAAATGGACGGTGTAAGACTCACTATTACCCTTCCACCCAGCATTCTCGACAATTCCGAGCTTCTTCAAAGCTGCGAGTATTTTGCTCAGGGTGTCGCGTGAAATGTCCAACGCTGCCGCCATTTGTCGCTGGTCTGTGTAAAATTGCTGCTCACGGCCTGAGAATCCAATGAACTGATTTTTCATATAGATGTAGACGAGCTTCATTGCGGGCGTTATTTTCACAACCTCGCCAGTGCTGCGAATCACAATCTGGCTGGCACACAAGAAACGCATCTCAGTAACGCCGTAAGCCTCATCTGGTGTACGTTGAACTTCAGTTTTTACTGTCTCGGTCATTGTTCTCTCCGTTAGGTTTCGCCTTGCTGGCTAAAGGTGTTGTGTGGCCTGGTGCGTTGTCGAAAATGTTTGCAGCTTTCTCTAAAATCTCGTTGCAGAGCCGTGCCAGTGGCTTATCTTGGCGAATGGCCTCAGCTAGCAGAGCCTGATAAACGTGCTGCTGGAATTTGATGTGCATTCAATTGTCCTCCTCGTTTTAGGTACAAAAGACCTCCCGCCAGTGGTCGCCCAGAAGGCGAACCGGCTCAGGTTTTGTTCAGTGTTGTTAAGCTGCGGTTGCTGTCGGGAACTCGCCAATCAGTGGGAAACCGTAGGATTCCAGTTCTTCAGCACCGTTGACAGCGACGAGCAGCATAATGACCTGCTCTGGTGTCAGAGAAAGACCTAGCTTATCCAGATAAAGCTGTCGATGGCCTTCCAAGATTGGACGAAGTATATCGGTCAATTCCATTCCTGCGGCACGTTGATTGCTCAGAGGCTTCAGCACCGACTTCACTGCCCGTGCATGTTTCGCCTTTTTCCGTTCCTGCTTCAGGATATGAAGACAGACGGCGATCTGTGGGAATCGAGCATGTACAGCATCCGCGCCACCATTTCTACTGATGAAGGCCCACAAGGCTGATTTGGTGTATTTGCCGTTCAGGATGAGATCAGCGATCTGCTCGCCTGTCATAGTGGTCAGGTCGAGACGTTGGGATTTAGGTTTATTCATTGGGTTCTCCGTTCTGTTAAAAGAATTATTCGCGGAGGTTCTATTTGTAACCCATTTTGTATTGCCGTGAGATTGACAAGGGATGTCGTGATGACGGCAGAATTATTCGAGGATTCGTAGGAAAATCATTACCCTACCTATCTATTATATCAGTTTTCACTTCAAAAAGAAAGCTTTATTTTGGAAAGCTTTATAATACCTCATCATCACCTTATCAATTTACGAAAACTTTGTCAATAGTGCTAAATCGCTCTGTGCCGAGTTCTGCGGGACTTGTCACCATAGGAGTACATACGCATCACCATTTAAACGCCGTAGAGAGGCGTTGAGGAGGTCTGTTGTTAACCCGCGCCGCGCCAGAGTGAACCGGACAGATGCAAAGCAGTCCTCTACGCCGTGCTCCGATCCACATATGGCGAACAAGTTCGCAGCTTCCACACAGAGTGAGAGCGTAGCTCTCTGGAAGAGCCATTAGGTAACCCGACACACAGAACAGCAACCGGAGGTTGTTGTGATGGGCTATGGAGGGTTAGGAGATCACGAGATGGCGTGGCTGTTTCACGTCATCGAAGCTGAGCTTCTTACCACACAGATCCTGAAGAGGCGAAGCCATGCAGAGCAGAGCGATACAGAAGCATCACTCCTTAACACCAACAGAATGACTAACCGTCATTCCAGAAAGTTATAAATATCATGTTTTTTATATGATACGTAGTATCATGTTATAAAGATCATGGTTTTTATAATGATCTTATTTGGTTTGCTCTTATTTATAGAAATGCTCTTATTAGTGCCTGATTTTCAGACATGGTTTATGTCGGAATTTCTGACACGGTTTATGTCTGATTTTCAGACATGGTTGGTTAAGCGCCTTTTCTAACGCATCTGCCGGGTGAGAATTTTCCAAGTCATCCACGCGACCAACGCACCTATGAAAACTTCTGGTTTGATATGTCCGCGTCATGCTTCAAGGGCACAATCAACGGCAACACCTGAGGCGGTCCAGACACCTGATCCGCTCCGAGAATTGATAATCTCCCTCCCCCGCTTTCATCTGAAAGTATCGACCATTCTCCGCGCTGGCTGAAGATTGGCAACCCTATACTGGTTTTCTGTGAAAATTTGGTGGATGATATTTAACATTGGCTATCCTGCGAACAAAATAGATTAAATGCACCTCAAATAGCCTATAATCCGTAGTTAATCATGCTGAAGTGGTCGCTTAGCGTACAAATCACAAGTCTGTACCTATGAGCGTTATGGTGTGGTGCATGCAACGAAGCCAGTAATGGCGTGGCCTCGGCAGATCTGTCACTCGTGGTGTGGCTAAACACAATCACCGATCCGCCCTTCCATACCGAAAAAATTAATTTTCTTCGCAAAATCAACGAAAAATCATCCATTTCTGGGCGTGTCAGAGCTTCTCAGCGGGGCGCTGTGCTATGGGTGTGTAGTTTACAATTGTGTGGAGATGACGCGCTGTAGCGCTTCTGGTGGAGCATACGGGGCTATTGGTGAGACGGCTTGCGCTGGTGCGGGAAAAGGTACGTATCCGTGACCTGCAAGGGCGGGAGAATTTCGCCAGGTGACGATAGTCCTTCACCCCGTTGTGGTAACGTCGCTGTAGTGGCTTTGTGTCTGCTGGTAAACAGAAAAATGTGCTTTTATGGCGTTTGACACACTGGCAGCCTCAAAGGCCTAAAACCTGAAATTGTGTGGTGACCAGACAAACTCATCCAAAATTCTTGAACAAGAGAACTCACCTCGAATCCTCCTGAATGCTTTCCTTCTGTTGGTGAAATCGCTGTTGTGTACCCAGCTTCGCATCAACGCTCCGAAAAGCAATACCTGACCATTCCAGTCAAGTACTTATAAGATACAATATGTTAAATGGCTGTACAATTAGTGAACAGAGGCACTTCAAAACATCAAGTTATCTCCCTTGCGTCAGCCCAAAGCAGCATTGTGTAACTGCACTGCTTGTTGCAGTGAGGCGAGTCGCTGAAAGCATCACGTAGCGATATTTGGTGAAGAAAAGCGCTTTTCACCGAGGGTCTGGGCTGACGGTCTAGCAGATCACCAACTGTTATGGGTACATTCTTAGTTCCATCGTTACGCACACATATATGTTATCTATATGTTGCACGCAACTATCAAAACCACGGGCAACATTCATTATTCTTATAAAGATTGCGCGATATCATGTTGCGCAATTCTGATCTCCCGTTGAAGAAATCAGCACTCGATCAAATTTTGAATTTTTTTTCTTAATTATTGACATGTCTTCCAGGCCTTATGCTGTGTAGGGTCTTGCATTTTTACCCTTTCACAACCTCAATTTAACGTCAAAATCAACCCTTGTGCAGAAAAGAATCATCACTAGAATATCGACTATGTGGGGGCACCATTGATTGACCCCCCCCACATGTAGTGTCGCGCCTGAATTTTAGGCATAAAAAAACCGGATTCATTTGCATGAACCCGGCTTACAAAGCATGACCAATACGAGTCGCCAAACTCGTATGAATCTTAGCCTTGCCTTCATTTTTCACGGCTTGATTGTGCCAGGCAAAGAGGATCATGTAAACCTTAAAATGACGCTCATAAGGAGCAATGCATGACTATTTGTAAACAATCACACCGTTACAATACTCTTTTCATCAGCTTACCTGACGATCAAGGTGGTGAAGGTCGCCACAAATGTTGCGGCTGCGCTTACGACCAGGGTTACCGTGCTGGTTTAGCCCGCACAGGCCAGCCTTGGGTTGACTTAACAGCCCTTCCTGATAGCCAAGCGGGAACGGTTCGCCATAAAAGCCCTCAGGCAGCGTTTGCTGATGGCTATCGAAATGGTATCCGTGATTCATATCGCAAAGTAATCTAAAAACAAAATAGGCGAGGAGGCATCCGCCTCCTTTATTAGCACTATACAACAAACTCTAAGTTATTGAGTTGTTGGATATTGCATATGCAAATTATTACTTGTATATGAGTACCATAAACTTGAAAAGGAAAGAGAATGTTTGAACTCTTGATATCTCATCTAGAAAAATGGAGCACATTCATAAGTTCAGTCGCAGCCATTTTAACAGCAGTAGCAACTTTTTTTCTTTGGCGGGTAACAAAGTTACTAGCCAAAGAAACTACGCGTATGGTTGAAGCCTCATCTCAGCCGCATGTCGTTGTCACCCTTGAACCAAATACCTGGGCCGCCTTTTACTTTGATATAAATGTTGCAAACACGGGCAATGCTCCAGCTTATAATATTGAGATTGACTTTGATCCGCCACTGATTAATGCTGAATATAGAGAAAACAACCATCACTCCATTCCATTTAGAAAAATCAGTGTATTAAAGAACGGGCAAACTTTATCTAGTAACCTTTGTGAATATAATCAAATCAAAAGCAATACATACAATGTAACAATTAGCTGGTCAAAAAAAGCAGACTCAACAGAAAGAGAATATAATAAGTATGAGTATGACATGTCATCTTTCGATGGAATTAACTATTTAGGTTCACGTAGCCCAGTCACACAAATTGCAGAGCAAATTAAAAAAATAAGAGATGACTGGAGACCTATTTCACAAGGTTCCAAAAAGATAAAAACGGATAGTTATAGTTCACGTGATAGAGATAAAGAGAAAAAAGCACGTGACGAATGGTATCAAAATGTTTTAGCAGAAAGGGAAAAGAGAAAGAATAATAAGCCATAATAAATGAGGGCTGTAAAGCCCTCTAACTCTACATATCAGCCAATCAAATCGGAAATTTTTGTTGCTAAAACCTGTAAGTTCAAATGGGAATTTCCTTCCAGGCTTCCTTCAAGGACATAGCTGCTCGCATCTTTTTCGTTTACAGTCAAGAGCAAATAAAAGTCATTTAAGGGACCGAAAACAGATTGACCAGAAGGATTAAATTGTTTTACGTGCAGTTTTAATTTATTGCTGATTATTTGTCCTTGATAGTAGAAGGCATAATCGCCACCATTAACACCATCATTTTTAACTGATACAACCCCGGCACCGAAATCTTGAGTGTTGCTTCTAAAGAAAACAGAATAAAGTCCGTCTTTCATAACGCATATCACCTATAGATATCTGCAAAATTGCATCAATATCATACAGCAACCAATTGAACATAAAAACAGCAAAAAATTGAACTAAGTCAATAGAACCCATTAAGCCCCGTTGGTGGTAAGACAACAAGCGGAGCTTCAAGCGACAACATCAGGGATATGTCAGACAGTGAAGTTTATCAGGATGACCATGTACCCGAAGGAGCGAGGCCGAACCGCTGGCAGAGCTTGCATATGGTCTGCAAGTACCAAAACCACCATAAACCTGTTTATCCCCTGCAACATCATCTCGACGTGTGGCATATGGGGGCATCGGGCTAAAATGCGCTTCACTGAAAGTTTTGGGAGTTATGCCAGGTATGCGGCTTTTTGTTCGTTGTTGTACTGTCGCGGTAAGAACTTGGAACCACCGCCAGCGTGATGATATGCTCCCTTGTACCACAGACCAATCACGCGACAGGTGCGGGCGTAGAACAATGGGTAGTTTAAGTTGTACCTGCTTTAGCGGGGCAACGTAACTAACTGATAAATCATAACCTTTTGATTTATCAGGAGAATGGAGCGGGCGAAGGGAATCGAACCCTCGTATAGAGCTTGGGAAGCTCTCGTTCTACCATTGAACTACGCCCGCTTTGAGGTGCGTAAAGCATTATAGACCTTACGCCTCTTCATACAAGCCTCTTCGCAACTAAATGGCGATAAAATAATCACTTAGCACTTCGGCTTGCTGCCCTTTGCCGGAAGATAACGCTGCGGGTCGATGGCGGTGGCCTTATAACGGATCTGGAAGTGCAGCTTCACCGTATCCGTGCCCGTGCTGCCCATGGTGGCGATCTTCTGCCCCGCCTTCACGTTCTGGCCGTTATTAACCAGCATTGTGTCGTTATGCGCATAAGCCGTGATGTAGTCTTCACCATGCTTAATCATGATCAGATTACCGTAACCGCGCAGCTGGTTGCCCACGTACACGACCTTCCCTGCCCCGGAGGCATAAACCGGCGTACCGCGCGCGGCGGCAATATCGATGCCCTTATTGCCGCCTTCAGACAAGGAGTACGGCAGCACAACTTTACCGCTGGCCGGCCAAATCCAGCAGCGCTGTCCGACAGGCGGCCAGGAGGATTGCGGCACCGCATAGGATGGCGTCACTTTGGCGGTTTTGCCTTTCGACGACGATTTTTTGCCCGAGGATGAACCGCCATTAACCTTCAGCTTCTGCCCCACTTCGATGGTATATGGCGGAGAGATATTATTCAGACGCGCCAGCTCCTTTACGCTGGTCCCCGTCGCGCGCGAAATCCGGTACAGCGTATCCCCGCGCTTCACGGTATAGACCGCACCGGAATAGCTGCCCATATCCGAAGATTTACTCCCTGAACAGCCTGCCAGTAATAGCGTCAGCATCAGGCAGAACACGGCAGTGATGGGGTTTCTCGTCAGGCTTCCTGCAAACAAAACAGATCCTCGGTCAGCGTGAATGGCGCCCTATAATACCAGCCCAAACAGATATGGGTCAGCCCTTTTCCGCTCTGTGGAACAAACCGTTCGTACCGGAATGCAGTATAATGACATCGCTGGTGGTGCTGAACCATCCGCATGGTTAGCACTGGAGCATCAATGAGTATTCAAGAACACGTTATTTTGGTAAATGACCAGGGAATGGTGATTGGCACTCAGGAAAAATACGCTGCACATACCTCCCATACCCCACTCCATCTGGCGTTCTCTTCCTGGCTCTTTAATGCCAAAGGGGAGTGTCTTATCACCCGTCGCGCATTAAGCAAAAAAGCCTGGCCGGGCGTCTGGACGAACTCAGTCTGCGGCCATCCGCAATCTGGTGAAGCGATTGATCAGGCTATTGTGCGCCGCTGCCGCTATGAAGTGGGAGCCGAAATTACCGGGATCACCCCTGTCGCCGCTGAGTTTCGCTACTGTGAAACCGATCCTTCCGGGATCGTCGAAAATGAGATTTGCCCGGTCTTTGCCGCCAGGATCACAAATGCGCTGACGATCAACAGTGATGAAGTGATGGCATACGAATGGGTTGATCTGGACGCGTTGTTCCAGGCTCTGGATGCCACACCGTGGGCCTTTAGCCCCTGGATGGTGATGGAAGCGACGGCGGCACGCGAAAAACTGCGGGCCTTCGCCGCCAAATAAAAAAGCCCCGGCGACTATCGCACGGGGCTTTTTACGATCTGCAGACGTTATTTAACCGGACGCATCGCCGGGAACAGGATCACGTCGCGGATGGTGTGGCTGTTGGTGAAGAGCATTACCATACGGTCAATACCAATACCCAGACCCGCCGTTGGTGGCAGGCCGTGCTCCAGCGCCGTCACGTAGTCTTCGTCGAAGAACATCGCTTCGTCGTCGCCTGCCGCTTTTGCGTCAACCTGATCCTGGAAGCGCTGCGCCTGATCTTCTGCATCATTCAGCTCGCTAAAGCCGTTGCCGATTTCACGGCCACCGATGAAGAATTCAAAACGGTCAGTGATCTCCGGGTTCTCGTCATTACGACGCGCCAGCGGGGACACTTCAGCCGGGTATTCAGTGATGAAAGTCGGCTGAATCAGGTGCGCTTCTGCCACTTCTTCGAAGATCTCGGTCACGATACGGCCCAGACCCCAGCTCTTCTCCACTTTAATACCGATGCTTTCAGCGATCGCTTTTGCAGAATCGAAGTTATCCAGATCCGCCATGTCGGTTTCCGGGCGGTATTTCTTGATGGCTTCGCGCATGGTCAGTTTTTCGAACGGCTTGCCGAAGTCGAACACTTCTTCACCGTAAGGTACCTGCGTTGTGCCCAGAATGTCCTGCGCCAGGGTGCGGAACAGGGATTCGGTCAGCTCGATCAGATCTTTGTAATCTGCATACGCCATATAGAGTTCCATCATGGTGAACTCTGGATTATGACGCACGGAGATGCCTTCGTTACGGAAGTTACGGTTGATTTCGAACACGCGATCGAACCCACCCACCACCAGACGCTTCAGGTACAGTTCCGGCGCGATACGCAGGTACATGTCCAGGTCCAGGGCATTGTGATGGGTGATGAACGGTCGTGCGGAAGCACCGCCCGGGATCACCTGCATCATTGGGGTTTCCACTTCCATAAAGTCGCGGTTAACCATGAACTGGCGGATACCGGCCATGATCTGGGAGCGAATTTTGAAGGTCTTGCGGGACTCATCGTTAGAGATGAGGTCCAGATAACGCTGGCGGTAGCGCGCTTCCTGATCCTGCAGGCCGTGGAATTTGTCCGGCAGCGGGCGCAGGGCTTTGGTCAACAGACGCAGTTCGGTGCAGTGGATAGACAGTTCACCGGTCTTGGTTTTGAACAGTTTACCTTTCGCGCCCAGGATATCGCCCAGGTCCCACTTCTTGAACTGCTCGTTGTAGATGCCTTCTGGCAGATCGTCACGGGAAACGTACAGCTGAATGCGGCCGCCCACGTCCTGCAGGGTAACGAAAGAGGCTTTACCCATGATACGACGGGTCATCATACGGCCCGCAACGGCCACTTCGATGTTCAGCGCTTCCAGCTCTTCGTTTTCTTTAGCGTCGAAGTCAGCGTGCAGTTGGTCTGAGGTGTGGTCACGACGAAAATCGTTCGGGAACGGCACGCCCTGCTCGCGCAGCGCTGCCAGCTTCTCGCGGCGGGTTTTCAGTTCGTTGTTAAGATCGACTACCGCGTCAGCGCCCTGTGCTTGTTGTTCAGACATGTTGGTTCCTCATAACCCTGCTTTCAAACTTGCTTCGATAAATTGGTCCAGGCTGCCGTCCAGCACCGCCTGCGTGTTACGGGTTTCAACCCCGGTACGCAGGTCTTTGATGCGGGAGTCATCAAGGACGTAAGAACGGATCTGGCTGCCCCAGCCGATATCAGACTTGTTGTCTTCCATCGCCTGTTTCTCAGCATTTTTCTTCTGCATCTCCAGCTCATAAAGCTTCGCTTTCATCTGCTTCATGGCCTGGTCTTTGTTCTTATGCTGGGAACGGTCATTCTGGCACTGTGTTACCAGCCCGGTTGGAATGTGGGTAATACGTACCGCCGATTCCGTACGGTTAACGTGCTGTCCGCCCGCGCCAGATGCGCGGTAAACGTCGATACGCAGATCTGCCGGGTTGATTTCGATATCGATATCTTCGTCAACTTCGGGGTAAACAAACGCGGAGCTGAATGAGGTATGACGACGACCACCGGAGTCGAACGGGCTCTTACGTACCAGGCGGTGAACGCCGGTTTCGGTACGCAGCCAGCCGTAGGCGTAGTCACCAATGATCTTGATGGTGACGGACTTAATGCCAGCCACTTCGCCTTCAGACTCTTCGATAATCTCGGTTTTGAAGCCACGCGCTTCAGCCCAGCGCAGATACATGCGCATCAGCATGCTGGCCCAGTCCTGCGCTTCAGTACCGCCAGAACCCGCCTGGATATCGAGATAGCAGTCAGCGCTATCGTATTCGCCGGAGAACATACGACGGAACTCAAGCTGCGCCAGCTTCTCTTCCAGCACGTCGAGCTCTGCCACGGCTTCGTTAAAGGTTTCTTCGTCGTCGGCTTCTACAGCCAGCTCTAGCAAACCGGAAACGTCTTCCAGCCCCTGAGCCATTTGATCCAGCGTATCTACGATAGCTTCGAGAGAGGAACGCTCTTTACCCAGCGCCTGCGCGCGTTCAGGCTCGTTCCAGACGTCCGGCTGTTCCAGCTCGGCGTTTACTTCTTCAAGACGCTCTTTCTTGGCATCGTAGTCAAAGATACCCCCTAAGAACGTCAGAGCGCTCCGTGAGGTCCTGAATACGGTTTTTTACCGGATTAATTTCAAACATGGTCTGTTTTCTTTTATGGACTTGTCAAAATGCGGTGATAAGAGCGGGATTGTACCGAATCCACGCCCTTTTTTATAGAGATTACTGCCGCTAAATTGGCCAGATATTGTCGATGATGATTTGAAGGGAGCGGTTACCGCGAAACTCGTTGATATCCAGTTTGTAGGCCAGTTCGACCTCGCGTACGCCATTGTCCGGCCAGACAGCGGTATCGACGTTAAAGGCAATACCATCCAACAGCGGGCCGCCGCCCACCGGTTCCACCATCACTTTCAAGTGACGTTCGCCCACGATGCGCTGTTGCAGCAGACGGAAGCGGCCATCGAACAGTGGCTCCGGGAACATCTGCCCCCACGGGCCTGCATCGCGTAGCATTTGCGCCACTTCCATGGTCATCTCCATCGGTGCGAGCTCACCGTCGGAAATCACTTCCCCCTGTAGCAGAGCGGGATCGATCCAGTCAGTCACCAGTTCGCCAAAAAGACGCTGGAACTCGTCGAATTTCGCCTCTTCCAGCGACAAGCCTGCCGCCATCGCGTGACCACCGAATTTGAGCATCAGGCCCGGGTAGAGCGTATCCAGACGCTCCAGCGCATCGCGCATGTGCAGCCCCTGAATCGAACGACCGGAGCCCTTCAGCGTGCCATCGCCTGCGGGCGCAAATGCAATCACCGGACGGTGGAAACGCTCTTTAATACGCGACGCCAGAATGCCCACCACCCCCTGATGCCACTCAGGGTGGTACATCGCCAGCCCGCCCGGCAATGTTTCACCACTGCGTTCAAGCTTTTCACACAGGGTTAGTGCTTCAGCCTGCATTCCCTGTTCGATCTCTTTGCGGGTCTGGTTCAGCGCATCCAGCTCATTCGCCAGCACGCGCGCTTCACCAATGTTGTCGCACAGCAGCAGCGCGACGCCGACGGACATATCGTCCAGCCTGCCAGCCGCATTCAGGCGCGGGCCGAGGGCAAAGCCCAAATCGCTGGCGGCGAGCTTGAGCGGATCGCGGTTCGCAATCTCCAGCAGCGCCTTAATACCCGGACGACACTTGCCCGCACGAATGCGGCTTAACCCTTGCCAGGTGAGGATACGGTTATTGGTATCGAGCGGTACCACGTCCGCCACGGTGCCGAGCGCAACAAGATCGAGATACTCGGCCAGATTGGGCACGGCGATCCCGCGGGACTCGAACCAGCCTTTATCCCGCAGCAGGGTGCGCAGCGCCAGCATCAGATAAAACGCCACGCCCACGCCCGCCAGTGATTTCGACGGGAAATCGCAGTCGCGCAGGTTCGGGTTAATAATGGCTTCAGCGGCCGGCAGCGTGTCACCCGGCAGGTGGTGATCGGTAACCAGCACCGGGATCCCCAACTGATGCGCGTGATCGACACCCGCATGGGAGGAGATCCCGTTATCTACGGTCAGGATCATCTGCGCGCCGCGGGCATGTGCCTGATCGACCACTTCCGGGCTAAGGCCATAACCATCTTCAAAGCGGTTAGGCACCAGATAGGTGACGTTTTCGCAGCCCAGCGCGCGCAGACTGAGCACGCTCAGCGCGGTGCTGGTGGCGCCGTCGGCATCGAAATCCCCCACCACCACAATGCGCGTGCCTTCACGAAGCGCGTTGTAGAGCATTTCAGTGGCTTTTTCGATGCCGTTCAGCTGCTGCCAGGGCAGCATCCCTTTGACGCTGCGCTCAAGATCGCCTGCACTCCGCACGCCGCGGCTGGCGTAGAGCCGCTTTAACAGCGGCGGAAGATCGGCTGGCAAATCAACCTGTTCAACCGCGTCGCGGCGGCGCAATTTTATTGGGGCTTTCACGCGGATTATTTACCACCAAACTGTTTCTGGTGCGCGTCGAGGAACTCTTTCATCTCTTTTGGCCCCTGATAGCCCGGGACAACGTAGCCGTTGCTTAAGACAATGGCTGGCGTACCGGTCACGCCAAACTGCACGCCCAGCGCGTAGTGGTTGGCAATATCAATATCACAGGAAGCTGGCTGCACACCCTTACCGTTCATCGCGTCATCAAACGCTTTGTTACGATCTTTTGCACACCAGATGGCCTTCATGTCCTGCTCAGGCTGGCTCTGCACACCCGCGCGAGGGAAAGCCAGATAACGCACGGTAATGCCCAGCGCGTTGTAATCTTTCATCTCTTCATGCAGCTTGTGGCAGTAGCCACAGGTGATGTCGGTAAAGACGGTTATAACGTGTTTTTCCTGCGCCGCCTTATAAACGATCATCTCTTTTTCGAGCGCATTCAGGTTTTTCATCAGCAGCTGGTTGGTCACGTTCACCGGCTGCGCGCCGCTTACGTCGTACATCGGCCCCTGAATAATGTGTTTGCCATCTTCGGTCACGTACAGCACGCCGCTGTTGGTTAAAACGGTTTTCATCCCCGCCACCGGCGCAGGCTGAATATCGCTGCTGGTTACGCCGAGTTTCGTCAGCGACTGTTTGATAGCGGCGTCATCCGCGTGGGCAAAACCGGTAAAAGAGGCTGCCAGCAGGGTGAACAGCGCAAAAGACTTTTTCATATAAGATCCTGTAACAATTCGTCGGCACTCACGCGCGAGGGTGGTGCTGTTGGTGTAGCTGCCGCAGGCGTTCCGTCGCGACATGGGTGTAAATTTGCGTCGTGGAAAGATCGCTGTGTCCCAGCAGCATCTGCACCACGCGCAGACCGGCGCCGTGGTTCAGCAGATGTGTCGCAAAGGCATGCCGCAACACGTGCGGCGACAGCTTTTCGCTGTCAATGCCCGCCAGTGTGGCGTAATGCTTGATGCGATGCCAGAACGTTTGCCGCGTCATCTGCTGCGCACGCTGACTGGGGAACAAGACATCGATAGAAACGCCGTTCAGCAACCACGGACGACCGTGCTCCAGATACGTTTCCAGCCAGTACACCGCCTCTTCTCCCAGCGGGACCAGCCGTTCCTTGTTCCCTTTACCGATCACACGAACCACGCCCTGACGCAAGCTGATGTCGCTCATCGTCAGGCCAACCAGTTCCGAAACGCGCAAGCCGGTAGCATACAATAGCTCAAGCATGGCTTTATCGCGTAACTCCAGCGGCAGGTCAACAGCCGGTGATTGTAATAATCTCTCAACTTGTGCTTCGCTGAGATCTTTCGGTAGCCGCTGCGGGAGTTTAGGCGATGCCAGGAGGGCGCTGGGATCGTCCGCGCGAATTTTCTCACGGTAGAGATGCTGGAACAGTCGACGCATTGCACTGAGCAGACGCGCGGAGCTGGTGGCTTTGTAGCCCCCTTCCATACGCTCGCCCAGCAGCGCCTGCAGGTCGTCGCTTTGTGCGCTCTCCAGCGACAGTCCCCGGTGTGCCAGCCACTCCACCAGCATGGTGAGGTCCCGCCGATAGGCGCTCAGCGTATTTTGGGCCAGGTTTTTCTCCAGCCACAGCGCGTCGAGAAACTGTTCGATGAGTGCGAGATCCTTTTCCACATCAGCCCCTTTGATTCTGCAATCCGGGCATTATGCCTGATTGCGAGCGGTTTCTGGTACACTACGCGCAAAGTCATAGCAAGAATTGAGATAGATACGCGATGAATATTGGTCTGTTTTATGGTTCCAGCACCTGCTACACCGAAATGGCGGCAGAGAAAATTCGCGACATCATTGGCCCGGAACTGGTGACGTTGCATAACCTGAAGGACGATGCGCTCACGCTGATGGAGCAGTACGACGTATTGATCCTCGGCATCCCGACCTGGGATTTCGGTGAGATACAGGAAGACTGGGAAGCCATCTGGGATCAGCTCGATACGCTCAACCTCGACGGCAAAATCATTGCCATGTACGGTATGGGCGACCAGTTCGGTTACGGGGAATGGTTCCTGGATGCTCTCGGCATGCTGCACGATAAGCTGGCACCGAAGGGCGTCACGTTTATCGGCTACTGGCCAACGGAAGGTTACGAATTCACCAGTAAAAAACCGATTATCGCAGACGGCCAGCTGTTTGTCGGGCTCGCGCTGGATGAAACCAACCAGTACGATCTGAGCGACGAGCGTCTGCAAACCTGGTGCGAACAGATTCTGGGCGAAATGGCCGAGAAGTTCAGTTAACGCGTATTATTCCTGCGTCGGTTGCTGCTGCAGTAGCATCCGGCGCAGTTCCCGCCACTCCGCAATATCCATACTGTCGGCGGCCAGCCACAGATGCTGGCACTTACCGCCGCCCACCTGGCGTAACCGTAGCATCATGCCGGAACTGAGCATCCAGGGCATACCGAGGATATCCCACTCCTGACCCTGCCAGCGCAGGCGGGAGTCCATCAGTAATTTGATCTCACCCTGGCGGGCATTGATCCGGCGCTGGCTGCGCACGCTGTCAAAAACGACGAACGACAGCAACAACAGCCACAGCGGCGTATAGCTAAGCGGCCACGGCATCAGTAAAACAAATGCCGCGACCAGGCCGTGGAGCAATAACGACATCCACTGCGAGCGCCACGAGACGCGAAGATCAGATTGCCACAGGACCACGTTCCCGATTCCGTGTTTGAATTAATTGCACCATCCGTTGCAACTCGGTGTCGGCGGGCTTGCCGTGGTTCATCAGCCAGTTGAATAAATCGGGATCGTCAGACTCAAGCAGGCGAACAAACAGACGCTTATCCTCATCGCTTAAGCTGTCATACTCATATTCGAAGAAAGGCATGATGGAGATATCAAGTTCACGCATGCCGCGTCGGCATGCCCAGTGAATACGGGCCTTGTTGTTAATATCCATGTTCTGTTTCCTGCATTACGTTTGGCACAGTCGGTACCCCGTTCAGTCTTCTTTATTTCTCTGCGGGGACACTCGCTAGTGTAACGTGTTTTTGACCGTTTCTTTACTGGAATATTGCGAAGCTGAAGCGGGCTTCCAGAATAACCCCTATAAAGACAGCGGATTACACTATATTGCGTGGCGCTACGCATTGCTGCGTTATGGCACGAATGGCCTGCTGAAAGCGCTTGCAATGGCTGTAGTCTCTTTTACCATTAGGCATTATCAAAGCGTTAAGCAATTCAGGATACCGTTATGGCATTTACACCATTTTCTCCTCGCCAGCCCGCCGCCTCTGCGCGTCTGCCGCTGACGCTTATTTCTCTTGATGACTGGGCACTGGCCACACTCGTTGGTGCCGACGCCGAAAAATACCTTCAGGGCCAGGTCACGGCAGACGTGAGCCAGATGACCGAACATCAGCACCTGCTGGCTGCGCATTGCGATCCAAAAGGCAAAATGTGGAGCAACCTGCGTCTGTTCCGCCGTCAGGATGGCTTTGCCTTTATTGAGCGCCGCAGCCTGCGTGATGACCAGCTTAAAGAGCTGAAGAAATACGCGGTCTTTTCTAAAGTCACCATTGCGCCAGATGACAAGCACGTGCTGCTGGGCGTGGCCGGTTTCCAGGCGCGTGCCGCGCTGAAAAACCTGTTCAACGAACTGCCGGATGCAGAAAAACAGCTGGTTAGCGAAGGTGAGACCTCCATCCTGTGGTTTGAACATCCTGCAGAGCGTTTCCTGCTGGTGACCGACGCCGCGACCGCCGAGCGCGTAACTGAGGCCCTGCGCGGTGAAGCCCAGTTCAATAACAGCCAACAGTGGCTGGCACTGAACATTGAAGCGGGTCTGCCGGTGATTGACGCGGCCAACAGCGCGCAGTTTATTCCGCAGGCGACCAACCTGCAGGCGCTGGGCGGCATCAGCTTTAAAAAAGGCTGTTACACCGGCCAGGAGATGGTCGCGCGGGCAAAATTCCGCGGCGCGAATAAGCGCGCGCTGTGGACACTGGCGGGTCACGCCAGCCGTGTACCGGAAGCAGGTGAAGATTTAGAACTGAAGATGGGTGAAAACTGGCGCCGTACCGGCACCGTGCTAGCCGCCGTTCAACTGGATGATGGCCGTCTGCTGGTGCAGGCGGTGATGAACAACGACATGGAAGCCGACAGCGTGTTCCGCGTGCGTGATGATGCCAACACCTTGAGTATTGAGCCGCTGCCGTATTCACTGGAAGAGTGATGCTGTATCGCCCGGTGGCGCTGCGCTTACCGGGCCTACGGTTTTGGTGTTCTCCCTCTCGCTGTGGGAGAGGGTTAGGGTGAGGGCAACAGGCCGCAAGATGTAAAAACTACACCTGCCCCACATACAAATAAATGGCCAGGAAGTGACACACGCTGCCCCCAAGTACAAAGCCGTGCCAGATGGCATGGTTATAAGGGATGCGCTTGCAGACATAGAAAATGACGCCCAACGAGTAGACCACGCCGCCTACGGCAAGCAGGGTCACGCCCCCTACCGCCAGCTTAATCGCCAGCTGATAAACCACTATCAGCGACAGCCAGCCCATCGTCAGGTAGGTCACCAGCGACAGCACCTTAAACCGGTGCGCAATGGTCAGCTTAAAGAGGATCCCCAGCAGTGCCAGGCTCCAGATCACAATCATCAGGCCACGCGACAGCGGTGAGTTCAAACCCACCAGCAGGAATGGCGTGTAGGTGCCTGCAATAAGAAGATAGATAGCGCAGTGGTCAAATTTTTTGAGCCATATCTTTGCCCGCTGATACGGAATGGCGTGATACAGCGTCGACGCCAGAAACAGCAGGATCATACTCCCGCCATACAGGCTGTAGCTGGTAATGGCCATGGCACTGGCGTTGGTGTCCACCGCCTGCACCAATAATAACACTAAACCGACAATCCCAAACACCAGGCCAATGCCGTGGCTGATGCTGTTGGCTACTTCCTCAGCCAGTGAATATCCCTGTGCGATTAATGGTCTGCTCACCATACAAAACTCCGGGAAAACGAAAGATGATTATTCATCGCATGACTATGCTAACTGAGAATGATTCCAGTGAACACCTGTTAGCTAAAATAATTTCAATCCATAATTTATATATAAAAATCATATATATAAAAAACAGTTTCACCTTACATTTGTTCACATTAAAATTTAATCATTATGAATCAAAGGCATAAAAATGGATCCTGCCCTCTGGCTGCATGTTATGATGAGTCAATGAGGTCTGAATGAGAGTTATGCCACTGTGAGTATGTTCACCCACGCCGCCATTGCCAGTCTCAATAATCTGGAGATGATGGTCTACAACTATGTCATCAAAAATCGTGACAAAGTGATGTACATGACTATCCGCGAACTGGCGGACGCGGCAGGTGTCTCCACCACCACTATCCTGCGCTTTTGCCGCAAACTCAACTGCGAAGGCTACTCTGAATTCCGCGTACGCTTTAAGCTCTACCTGGAGCAGAACGAACCTCAGCAGATAAATTTTGGTGCCAGTGAAATTATCAGCTTCTTTAAAAGCGTTAATAATGAAGAGTTCGATACATTATTAGATGAAGCGGTGGAGATAATATTATCGTCCGAGCGAATTATCTTTGTCGGTGCGGGGACCTCAGGCTCGCTGGCAAAATATGGTGCACGCTTCTTTTCTAATATCGGTAAATTCAGCAACCATATCGACGATCCTTATTTCCCGGTGACCAATGATATGGCCAAAAATGCGCTGGCGATTGTACTGTCGGTATCCGGTGAAACGGAAGAGATCCTGCGCTTCGCCAGCCAGTTCAGCCTGCATCACTGCAAGGTACTCTCCATTACCAGCCATGAGCACTCGCGGCTGGCAAAACTGGCCGATTTTAATCTCTCCTGGCATGTTCCCCAGACGCGTATTGCAGGCGTGTATGATATCACCACCCAAATCCCCGTTATTTATATTCTGGAGTCGCTCGGGCGTAAACTGGCGAAGAAATTAACAGAATAAAACATCCTGTTTTTTGCATGTAACAAATTACAATTCAGGCAAATTGTTATATCGTGACATTTAATGTCGCTTTGCTAGACTCGATTCCAATAAGTCATGAATTGAGAATAGCAACGATGAAAAAATTAACCTTACCAAAAGATTTTTTATGGGGCGGCGCGGTTGCTGCTCACCAGGTGGAAGGCGGCTGGAACAAAGGCGGCAAAGGGCCGAGCATCTGTGACGTGCTGACCGGTGGCGCGCATGGCGTTCCCCGTGAAATCACCCAGGAAGTGGTACCGGGTAAATACTACCCAAACCACGAGGCCATCGACTTTCACGGCCACTACAAAGAAGACATCAAGCTGTTTGCCGAGATGGGCTTCAAATGTTTCCGCACCTCTATCGCCTGGACGCGCATCTTCCCGAAAGGTGACGAAACGCAGCCCAATGAAGAAGGGCTGAAGTTTTACGACGATCTGTTCGATGAGTTGCTGAAGTACAACATCGAGCCGGTGATCACCCTCTCCCACTTCGAAATGCCGCTGCACCTGGTGCAGGAATATGGCGCCTGGACCAACCGTAAAGTGGTCGATTTCTTTGTCCGTTTCGCGGAAGTGGTCTTCGAGCGTTACAAAAACAAGGTCAAATACTGGATGACCTTCAACGAAATCAACAACCAGCGTAACTGGCGTGCCCCGCTGTTCGGTTACTGCTGCTCCGGTGTGGTCTATACCGAGCACGACAACCCGGAAGAGACTATGTACCAGGTGCTGCATCATCAGTTTGTGGCAAGCGCCCTGGCAGTGAAAGCTGCGCGTCGTATTAACCCGGAAATGAAGGTCGGCTGTATGCTGGCGATGGTGGCGCTCTATCCGTTCTCCTGTAAACCGGAGGACGTGATGTTTGCCCAGGAATCCATGCGTGAACGCTATGTCTTTACCGACGTTCAGCTGCGCGGTTATTACCCGTCTTATGTATTGAATGAGTGGGAGCGCCGTGGTTTTACCATTAACATGGAGCCGGGTGATGAGCAGATCCTGCGTGAAGGTACCTGCGACTACTTAGGTTTCAGCTATTACATGACTAACGCCGTCAAAGCAGAAGGCGGTACCGGCGATGCAATTTCAGGCTTTGAAGGCAGCGTGCCCAACCCGCATCTGAAAGCCTCTGACTGGGGCTGGCAGATTGACCCTGTGGGTCTGCGCTACTCTCTGTGTGAGCTATACGAGCGTTATCAGAAACCGCTGTTTATCGTCGAGAACGGTTTTGGCGCCTACGATAAAGTGGAAGAAGATGGCAGCATCAACGACGATTACCGCATCGACTATCTGCGCGCTCACGTGGAAGAGATGATCAAAGCCGTGACGCACGATGGCGTGGACCTGATGGGTTATACGCCGTGGGGCTGTATCGACTGCGTGTCGTTCACCACCGGCCAGTACAGCAAGCGCTATGGTTTTATCTACGTGAACAAGCACGACGACGGCACGGGCAACATGTCGCGCTCGCGTAAGAAAAGCTTCGAGTGGTATAAAGGTGTGATTGCCAGTAACGGTGAGACGCTTTAACTCTGTAACGCCGGGCGGCGCTACGATTGATCCCCTCTCCCTTTTGGGGAGAGGGTTAGGGTAAGGGGTTTACTTCCCGCCCGCTAACTCAATAAAACTGCCCGTCACGTACGACGCTTTCTCGCTCAGCAGCCAGACAATCGCCTGGGCTACCTCTTCAGGCTGGCCGCCGCGCTGCATCGGCAGCAACGACTTAACGCGATCCACACGTCCCGGCTCTCCACCATCGGCATGGATGTCGGTATAGATAAGCCCAGGGCGCACGCAGTTAACGCGGATACCTTGCGCCGCCACTTCCAGCGCTAACCCGGTTGTCAGTGAATCCACCGCCCCTTTGGACGCCGCGTAATCCACATACTCACCCGGCGCGCCCAGTCGTGACGCCGCGGAGGAGACATTCACAATCGCCCCACCTTTGCCACCATGTTTGTGCGACATACGCTTTACCGCTTCACGGCAGCAAAGGAAATACCCCGTGACGTTGGTTGCCAGCACGCGATTAATGCGTTCAGCCGAAAGATTTTCGATAGTGGATTGCTCAAACAGGATCCCGGCGTTATTCACCAGCGCGGTCAGCGGCTCAGCTTCTCGGTCAAGACTGTCGAACATCGCCAGTACCTGCGCTTCATCGCTAATATCTGCGCGCAGGGCAAAGGCTTTACCGCCCGCCCCGACGATCTGGTTGATAACGTCCGTCGCAGCCTTGATATTGTGGTGATAATTCACCGCCACGGTGTAGCCTTCGTTTGCCAGCTGCAGCGCGGTGGCTTTACCGATACCGCGGCTGGCGCCTGTTACAAGTGCAATACCCATTCTTTTCTCCCAATAAAAAAGCCGGGTATGGCGGCTTCGCCATACCCGGCCTACGTTACTACATCAACACGATTACTGGTATTCGCTCATTGGTACGCAGGAGCAGAACAGATTACGGTCACCGTAGACGTCATCAAGACGTTTCACGGTTGGCCAGTATTTGTTTGCCACACCGGCCGGGAAGACCGCCAGTTCACGGCTGTAACCGTGATTCCACTCCGCCACCATTTCATGCTGCGTGTGCGGCGCATTGACCAGCGGGTTGTCTTCCAGCGTCCATTCGCCGTCCTGCACGCGGTCGATCTCCATGCGGATGGCCAGCATCGCATCAATAAAGCGGTCCAGCTCGGCTTTGCTCTCGGACTCCGTTGGCTCCACCATCAGCGTACCCGCAACCGGGAATGACATGGTTGGCGCATGGAATCCATAGTCGATAAGACGTTTGGCAATATCCAGCTCGCTAATGCCGGTCTGCTCTTTCAGCGGACGAATATCCAGAATGCACTCGTGCGCCACGCGGCCATCACGACCGGTGTAGAGCACCGGGTAGGCCGACTTGAGGCGGGTCGCGATGTAGTTAGCGTTCAGGATCGCCACCTGGCTTGCCTTTTTCAGCCCTTCCGCGCCCATCATGCGGATGTACATCCAGCTGATTGGCAGGATAGAGGCGCTACCAAACGGTGCCGCTGACACCGCGCCCTGACGGGTCAGCATCCCTTCGATCTGCACCACGCTATGGCCTGGAACAAACGGTGCCAGGTGCGCTTTCACGCCGATTGGCCCCATACCCGGGCCACCACCGCCGTGCGGAATGCAGAAGGTTTTATGCAGGTTCAGGTGCGAAACGTCCGCGCCGATGAAGCCCGGCGAGGTGATGCCCACCTGCGCATTCATGTTCGCACCGTCGAGATAGACCTGGCCACCAAACTGATGCACCACTTCACACACTTCACGGATGGTCTCTTCGTACACGCCGTGAGTCGACGGGTAGGTCACCATGATGCAGGAGAGCTTATCGCCCGCCTGTTCGGCTTTCGCACGCAGGTCAGCGAGGTCAATGTTGCCGTTCTTATCGCACGCCACCACGACCACTTCCATCCCCGCCATCTGGGCGGAGGCCGGGTTGGTGCCGTGGGCAGAGCTTGGGATCAGGCAGATATCACGGTGGCCTTCGTTACGGCTCTCGTGATAGTGGCGGATCGCCAGCAGACCGGCGTACTCACCCTGCGCGCCAGAGTTTGGCTGCATGCAGAGCGCGTCATAACCCGTCAGTTTCACCAGCCAGTCGGAGAGCTGGTTGATCATCAGGTGATACCCTTCCGCCTGTTCGGCAGGACAGAACGGGTGCAGCTCGGCAAACTCAGGCCAGGTGATAGGGATCATCTCCGCCGCCGCGTTCAGCTTCATGGTGCAGGAACCCAGCGGGATCATCGCCTGGTTCAGCGCCAGATCCTTGCGCTCCAGAGAGTGCATGTAACGCATCATCTCGGTTTCGCTGTGGTAGCGGTTAAAGACCGGGTGCGTCAGGATCGCATCGTTACGCAGCATGCTTTCCTGAATTGAGCGGCTGTCGAGCGCGACCTCTTTGTCCAGCGTATCAATATCCAGACCGTGCGCGTCGCCCAGCAACACGTTAAACAGGTTGACGATATCTACACGGGTGGTGGATTCATCGAGGGTGATGCCGACCGCGTTATGGATGTCGCTGCGCAGGTTGATTTGCGCCGCATCAGCACGCGCCAGCACCGCCGCTTTGTCCGCCACTTCAACGCACAGGGTGTCGAAGTAGTGAGCGTGACGCAGTTTGAGGCCTTTCTGCTGCAGACCGCAGGCCAGAATATCGGCCAGACGGTGAATGCGGCTGGCGATGCGTTTCAGGCCAACCGGACCATGGAACACCGCATACAGGCTGGCAATGTTAGCCAGCAGAACCTGCGAGGTACAAATGTTGGAGTTCGCTTTCTCGCGGCGGATATGCTGCTCACGCGTCTGCATCGCCATGCGCAGCGCAGTGTTACCGGCAGCGTCTTTTGACACACCGATAATACGGCCAGGCATGGAGCGTTTGAATTCATCTTTTGCCGCAAAGAATGCCGCGTGCGGGCCGCCGTAACCCATCGGCACGCCGAAGCGCTGCGCAGAGCCGAAGACGATATCCGCACCCTGTTTGCCAGGCGCCGTCAACAGTACCAGTGCCATAAAATCAGCGGCGACGCTGACAACGACTTTGCGGGATTTGAGTTCGGTCATCAGGGCGCTGTAGTCATGCACTTCGCCGGTGGTGCCCACCTGCTGTAGCAGCACGCCAAAGACATCCTGGTGATCCAGTACTTTGTCGGCATCATCGACAATCACGTCGAAGCCAAAGGTTTCCGCACGAGTGCGTACCACGTCCAGCGTCTGCGGATGAACATCCGCCGCCACGAAGAAGCGGTTGGCGTTTTTCAGCTTGCTCACGCGTTTCGCCATCGCCATGGCTTCTGCCGCGGCGGTCGCTTCATCCAGCAGAGACGCAGAGGCGATGTCGAGACCGGTCAGATCCAGGGTCACCTGCTGGAAGTTCAACAGCGCTTCCAGACGGCCCTGGGACACTTCCGGCTGATAGGGGGTATACGCGGTATACCAGCCCGGGTTTTCCAGCATGTTGCGCAGGATCACCGGCGGTAACTGCACGTTGGTATAACCCATGCCAATGTAAGACTTATAGCGCTTGTTAAGGGCTGCAATGGCCTTTAATTCTGCCAGCGCAGCAAATTCAGTCGTCGCCTCGCCCACCTGTGGTGGCGTGGCAAGCTGGATGTCTTTTGGCACGATCTGGCCGATCAGTGCGTCTAATGAATCCGCGCCAACTGTCTTCAGCATCTCCTGCTGTTGCTGAGCATCCGGCCCTATGTGACGTTCAATGAAGGCGCCACGGTTTTCAAGCTGGCTTAAAGTCTGTGTCATGAGCGATGGTTCCTGAAACGTGCAGTGAATATAAGTTCCCTCTCCCACCGGGAGAGGGTTAGGGTGAGGGGAAGATGGGCACCCTCACCCCTGTCCTCTCCCGAAGGGAGAGGGATAATGGCTTACTCGTCTTCTAACAGGGCTTCGTATGCGGTGGCATCCAGCAGCGCAGCAACCTGTGATTCGTCGCTGGCTTTGATCTTAAAGATCCAGCCGCCTTCATACGGTTCGCTGTTGACCAGTTCCGGGGAGTCGCTCAGCGCGTCGTTGACGGCAATGATTTCGCCGCTCACCGGTGCATAGATATCGGATGCCGCCTTAACAGATTCCGCGACAGCGCAGTCATCGCCTGCGCTAACGGTCGCGCCCACTTCCGGCAGGTCAACAAACACCATGTCGCCCAGCAGCTCTTGCGCGTGCTCGGTGATCCCAACGGTATAAGAGCCGTCCGCCTCTTTGCGCAGCCACTCGTGTTCTTTGCTGTATTTCAGTTCTGCTGGCACATTGCTCATTGAAGTTCTCCTGATAAAAATGATTAGGCGACCGGCTTACCGGCGCGAACAAAAATCGGTTTGGTCACGTGGACCGGCATTTCGCGGTTGCGGATCTGTACCACCGCCGTTTCGCCAATGCCGGCCGGCACGCGTGCCAGTGCAATACTGTAGCCCAGCGTCGGGGAGAAGGTACCGCTGGTGATCACGCCTTCACGCGGATTGCCGTCTGCATCGGTAAAACGTACCGGCAGTTCGCCGCGCAGCACGCCTTTTTCCTTCATCACCAGGCCAACCAGCTGTTCAGTGCCCTTTTCGCGCTGCATCTCCAGCGCTTCACGGCCAATAAATTCGCGGTCAGCCGGTTCCCACGCGATGGTCCAGCCCATGTTAGCGGCCAGTGGAGAGACGCTTTCGTCCATCTCCTGACCATAAAGGTTCATGCCCGCTTCCAGACGCAGCGTATCGCGCGCGCCCAGTCCTGCTGGCTTGACGCCCGCTTCCACCAGCGCACGCCAGAAGTCGGCGGCTTTTTCATTCGGCATGGCAATTTCATAGCCCGCTTCACCGGTATAGCCGGTGGTGGCGATAAACAGATCGCCCGCCTGCACGCCGAAGAACGGCTTCATGCCAGCGGTGGCTTCACGCTGCTCGTTGTTGAACAGCGTGGCGGCTTTCGCCTGCGCGTTCGGCCCCTGTACGGCGATCAGCGACAGATCATCACGGACGGTGATGTCGATGGCATACGGTTCAGCGTGTTGGGTAATCCAGGAGAGGTCTTTTTCGCGGGTGGCGGAGTTTACAACGAGGCGGAAGAAATCTTCAGTGAAGTAGTAGACGATAAGGTCGTCAATCACGCCGCCAGAGGCATTTAGTATGCCGGTATAGAGCGCTTTACCTGGCGTCTTCAGTTTTGCGACGTCGTTTGCCAGCAGATAACGCAAAAACTCCCGGGTGCGGCTACCGCGCAGGTCGACAATTGTCATGTGGGAGACGTCGAACATACCGGCATCGGTACGCACTGCGTGGTGTTCATCAATCTGGGAGCCGTAATGCAGCGGCATCATCCAGCCATGAAAGTCCACCATACGTGCACCGCATAACACGTGTTGTTCGTACAAAGGAGTCTGTTGAGCCATCTTTTCCTCGTTGAAAAATTCACCGTGAATCCCGGTATCGGCCCCGTCATTCGGCACCGACGCAAACGTTCTCTTTTACCTGAACTTACCACCGAAACCGACGGTTAACCATAAGGTAAAACAGGTCATCACATTAGCTTATGACCAAAAAACGCTGAAAAGCCTACAGAGTTATTCACTGGTAAAATGCGATTCAACCCGCATAAAATTAACAACGATCTAACAATATTTAGCACATGGTGATATTTCATGCGGAAAAACGGGCCAAATTTCCGTAACGTAAAAATAGCCAGATTAGATTATCTAATGCGAAAAATGGCGTGAAATTAGATTATTTCAAACGAGGATATTTACCCGGCGCAGAGGCCGGGTAAATAAAGTGTGACGGGGATCGAGATTAACGTAACCAGTCGGGCAGATCGTTAAGACCCATCGCCTGACGAAGGAGTTGAGGTTTTACGCCCGGAAGGGTGTCGGCCAGTTTCAGGCCGATGTCGCGCAGCAGTTTTTTCGCCGGATTTGCCCCGGCAAACAGCTCGCGGAAGCCCTGCATGCCTGCCAGCATCACCGCCGCGCTGTGCTTGCGGCTGCGTTCGTAGCGACGCAGGTAGAGATGCTGGCCAATGTCTTTACCTTCGCGGTGCAGACGGCGCAGCTCATTCACCAGCTCTGCCGCATCCATAAAGCCAAGGTTAACTCCCTGTCCGGCCAGCGGATGAATGGTATGCGCCGCGTCACCCACCAGCGCGAGACGGTGCGCCGCAAACTGGCGCGCGTAACGGCCGGTCAACGGGAATACCAGGCGTTCGCTCTCAAGGGTGCACAGACCAAGACGGTTATCAAACGCCATGCACAGCGCCTGATTAAACGCCTCTGGCGTCGCCTCGCGCATCAGCTGTGCTTTTTCCGGCACCAGAGACCAGACGATCGAGCACAGGTGCGGATCGCTCAGCGGCAGAAATGCCAGAATACCGTCGTTATGGAAAATCTGGCGC
Source organism: Enterobacter cloacae complex sp. SHL021 (assembly GCF_049237765.1). Lineage (NCBI taxonomy): Bacteria > Pseudomonadati > Pseudomonadota > Gammaproteobacteria > Enterobacterales > Enterobacteriaceae > Enterobacter > Enterobacter cloacae complex sp. SHL021. The sequence continues at coordinate 216,560 of NZ_JBMKJG010000007.1, forward strand.
GCAACGCCGCCGTGCGGCTCTTCAGTACGGATGGTTGCTACCAGCGCATGATGACGATAATCCCAGAAGGTCAGGGGAATATCCGCCTTGTTACGCAGCCACGAGTTTGCGCCATCCGCGCCCACCACCAGCCGCGCGGTAAGCATGTCGCCGCTCTGCAGGGTGAGAAACGCTTCGTTTTCGCCCCATGCCACCTGCTGGATTTGCGCGGGCGCCATCAGGGTGATATCGCTGCAGGATTGCGCTTTTTGCCATAACGCATGGTGAATGACGGCATTTTCGATGATATGACCCAGATGGCTATAGCCCATGCTTTCATCATCAAACGCGATATGGCCAAAGCTGTCTTTATCCCACACTTCCATTCCGTGATAGCAACTGGCACGCTGCGCCACGATATCTGACCAGACGCCAAGGCGCGTCAGTAGTTTTTCGCTGGCGGCATTGATTGCCGAGACGCGCAGTTCCGGCGGCGCATCGTGCGCAACGGGCTGAGGCAGATTTTGCTCCAGCACGGCCACGCGCAGACCGCTGCCCTCTAAACCACAGGCCAGCGCCAGCCCTACCATTCCGCCGCCCACAATGGCGACATCAACATTTTGCACGATGATAACTCCTTAACGCGCGACCCAACCAAGGGTCCGCTGCGCCAGCACGTCACGTGCCGGAATGAATAATTCCATCGCCATCAGCCCAAGGTTGCGGCCTGCAACCAGCGGTGCCCAGCGATTGGCAAACAGATGTACCAGGCCATCGGTGACGCCGATAGTCGCTTCTTTATCGGCCCGGCGTCGCTTCTGATAATGGCTGAGCACCGGATACGCACCGCAATCTTTTTGCTCATGCCACGCCTGAGACAGAGTCTCTGCCAGGCTCATCACGTCGCGTAGCCCAAGGTTGAAGCCTTGCCCGGCGATTGGGTGCAACGTCTGCGCGGCATTGCCGACCAGCGCCACGCGATGGGAGATGGACTGAGATGCCGTGGTCAGCGACAGCGGGTAAACAGCGCGTTTTCCCGCATGGGTAATACGCCCCAGCCGCCAGCCAAAGGCTTTTTGCAGTTCGGTACAGAAACGGTCGTCGGACCAGGCCTCAACGTCAGCCGCTTTATCCTGGGGATGACACCACACCAGCGAGCAGCGTCCGTTTGACATCGGCAGCATGGCCAGCGGGCCGTGCTGAGTGAAACGTTCAAACGCCCTGCCGTTGTGTTCTCCCGCCGTAGAAACGTTAGCAATAACGGCGACCTGTCCGTAAGGCTGGGCGCGCCATTCCACGCCGCACTGGGTGCCAAGCGCAGAACGTGAACCATCGGCGGCGACCAGAAGCTGGCCATCCAGAACCGTGCCGTTTTCCAGCGTCACGCTGACCGCCGCTTCGCTGCGGCTGAAGCTGGCGACGCGTGCCGGGCAATGGAGCGTCACGCCCGGGGCATCCTGCAATAAACGGAACAGACGCAGCCCGACGTCGTGAAGTTCAACCACCCGACCTAAGGCATCAATGCGGTAATCCTGCGCGTCCAGCGTCACAAACCCGGCATGGCCACGATCGCTGACGTGAACGGTGTTGATTGCCGTCGCACAATCCGCAATCGCCTGCCAGATGCCAATTCGAGCGAGCTGCTGGCAGGTCCCCTGAGCCAGGGCAATGGCGCGGGCATCAAAACCGGGATGGTCGGACGCCTCTGGCGCCACGGCCTCCACCAGATGGACCGGAAGTTGCCCTTTCGTCAAATGCGAGATGGCCAGCGCCAGCGTAGCTCCCGTCATCCCCCCACCAACGATAATCACGCTCATGGGCGTGCCGCTGCCATCAGCGCCTCAATGTCATCGGCGTTTTTCACCACGCCCGCGGTCAGGTTTTCGTTACCGGTTTCGGTGATGACAATGTCATCTTCGATGCGAATACCAATTCCACGGTACGCTTCCGGCACGTCGGCATCCGGCGCAATGTAGAGCCCCGGTTCAACGGTCAGCACCATACCCGGCTCCAGCACGCGAGAACGTTCTGAACCATACGCGCCCACATCATGCACATCCAGCCCCAGCCAGTGGCTCAGGCCGTGCATAAAGTAGGGGCGATGCGCATTTTCAGCAATCAGGGTATCCACATCACCGTTCAGAATCCCGAGCCTTACGAGGCCGGTAATCATGATGCGCACCACTTCGCCGGTTACTTCCTGGATGGAGGTACCGGGGCGATAGAGCTTCAGCGCGGTTTCAAGAGATTCAAGAACGATGTCATAAATTTCGCGCTGCGCGGGGGTGAACTTACCGTTCACCGGGAACGTACGGGTGATGTCGCCCGCATAGCCCTGATATTCGCAGCCTGCATCAATCAGCACCAGATCGCCGTCACGCAGTTCACTTTCGTTTTCGGTGTAGTGCAGAATGCAGCCGTTTTCACCGCCACCGACAATGGTGTTGTAAGAGGGATAACGCGCGCCGTGGCGGTTAAACTCGTGGTGAATCTCGCCTTCCAGCTGATATTCAAACAGGCCGGGATGGCACTTTTCCATCGCCCTTGTGTGAGCCAGCGCGCTGATTTCGCCTGCACGACGCATCACGTCCAGCTCTTCCTGCGATTTAAACAGGCGCATCTCGTGGACCACCGGGCGCCAGTCCGTCAGCGTGGCCGGGGCGGAGAGATTCTGCCGGGAGCCTTTACGCAGCTTATCCAGCGCGGTGAAGACTATCTCATCGGCGTACGCATACTCACCCTGCGCGTGGTAAAGCACATCCAGCCCGTTCAGCAACTGATAGAGCTGCTGGTTGATTTCGCTGAACGCCAGCGCACGGTCCACACCCAGTTTCGCGGGCGCGGCCTCTTGCCCCAGGCGGCGACCAAACCAGATCTCCGCGGTGAGATCCCGTACGCGGTTGAAAATCACGCTGTGGTTGTGGGTGTCATTGCTCTTGATCAGCACCAGTACCGCTTCCGGTTCATTGAACCCGGTGAAGTACCAGAAATCGCTGTTCTGGCGATAGGGGTATTCACTGTCGGCACTGCGCGTCACTTCGGGCGCGGCAAAAATCAGCGCAGCGCTTCCGGGCTGCATTTTTGCCAGCAGCGCCTGACGACGACGGGAATACTCTTGATTCGAGATAACCATGACACCCTCCTGTGCGTTATTTTTCTTAATGTAAGGTTGGCTTACGAACTTCCGGTGCGGTTGGCTGCGAGCGGGTGAAGTTATCGTGGCACAGCAGTGCCGCCACGCGAACGTACTCGATAATCTCTTCGAGAGACATCTCCAGCTCTTCCTGATCTTCTTCTTCGTCGTAACCCAGTTGCGCGATGTTACGCAGATCGTCGATCGCTTCACCCGCTTCACCGGTCACTTTATCAAGCTTAGGCTGCGTTACGCCCAGCCCCAGCAGATAGTGGTTTACCCAACCGGCCAGCGCATCGGCGCGATCGAACACGCTGACATCGTCGCCTTCAGGCAGATAAAGCTGAAAAAGGAAGCCATCGTCCTCCAGCGAATCGCTGATTGCCGAGTGCATTTTTCGCAGCGCTTCCGCCAGTTCATGACCAAACGCCAGCCCTTCGTTCGTCAGGTCGTGGATCAGCGGCTGCCATGAGCTGTCGCTGTTTCCGCCGCATAGCATGCCACTGATCAGACCGTGCATTTCGGCAGGGGTTAAACCCACACCCTGCTGGTTCAGTAACTGGTTTAAATCGTTGTAACCAGGCATTTCGTTCTGTATAGACATGAGCTTTCGTCATCAAAGGGAGGAATATTCATGATATGCTACCACTTTGGACCCTGGTGATACCAGAAAAGGGCTTGTATCTTCACATCAGGGTAGCTATAGTGTCGCCCCTTCGCAGCCCCCGGGGCAGTAAGCGAAGGCAGCGCAGTCAATCAGCAGGAAGGTGGCATGTCTGCACAACCCGTCGATCTCCAGATTTTTGGCCGTTCACTGCGAGTGAATTGTCCTCCTGAACAAAGGGATGCTTTGAATCAGGCTGCGGACGATTTGAATCAGCGGTTGCAAGATCTCAAAGAACGCACTAGAGTCACAAATACTGAGCAGCTGGTTTTTATCGCCGCGTTGAACATCAGCTATGAACTGACTCAGGAAAAAGCGAAGACCCGCGACTACGCGGCAAGCATGGAGCAGCGCATTAAAATGCTCCAGCAGACCATAGAACAGGCGTTGCTTGATCAAGGTCGCAATCCCGAAAGACCGGGACCAAAGTTTGAATAACACTTCTCAGTTGACTATGGTAGAGTAACTGTGAAGACAAAATTTCTCTGAGATGTTCGCAAGCGGGCCAGTCCCCTGAGCCGATATTTCATACCACAAGAATGTGGCGCTCCATGGTTGGTGAGCATGCTCGGTTCGTCCGAGAAGCCTTAAAACTATGACGACACATTCACCTTGAACCAAGGGTTCAAGGGTTACAGCCTGCGGCGGCATCTCGGAGATTCCCTCACTCTTCTTCTACCACTACCATGACTCAATTCCCTGAAGTTTCTGCCTCACGCCAGGATATTCGTCAACTCATTCGACAGCGTCGCCGGGCGTTAACCCCTGAACAGCAAGCGCATTTTGCCCAGCAGGCCGCGGCACGCATGATGGCGTATCCGCCTGTAGTGATGGCGCATACCGTCGCGCTGTTTCTCTCTTTTGATGGTGAACTGGATACGCAGCCACTCATCGAACAACTCTGGCGAGCCGGAAAGCGGGTCTATCTGCCGGTGCTGCATCCGTTTAGCGCAGGGAACCTGCTGTTTCTGCACTACCACCCACACAGCGAACTGGTTGTGAATCGTCTGAAAATCACCGAGCCGAAGCTGGATGTGCGCGACGTGCTGCCGCTGTCACAGCTGGACGTGCTGATTACGCCGCTGGTGGCGTTTGATGAACAGGGCCAGCGTTTAGGAATGGGCGGGGGGTTCTATGACAGAACGTTGCAAAACTGGCAGCAGTACGGGTTGCAGCCGGTGGGTTATGCGCATGATTGCCAGGCGGTAGACGCCTTGCCGGTCGAGAAGTGGGATGTGCCGTTGCCGGCGGTGGTGACGCCATCGAAGTTGTGGGAATGGTGAAACAGGCGTGCAGCCTGATGCCCTCACCCCAGCCCTCTCCCACCGGGAGAGGGAGAAAACATAAAAAACGGTAACTATCGTTACCGTTTTGCATTTACCTCACACCCTCAGTACAGCAGACGCGCGCGAATCGTCCCCGGAATGGCCTTCATGCTCTGCAGCGCTTTCTCGGCCACATCTTCATCTGCTTCGATATCAATAACCACATAGCCCATCTGCGAGTTGGTTTGCAGATACTGCGCGGCAATGTTGACGCTCTGCTCGGCAAAGATCTGGTTGATGGCGGTCAGCACGCCCGGACGGTTTTCGTGAATGTGCAGCAGACGACGGCCACCGTGCAGCGGCAGTGACACTTCCGGGAAGTTAACGGCAGAGAGCGTTGAACCGTTATCGGAGTATTTGCTCAGTTTACCCGCCACTTCCAGACCGATGTTCTCCTGCGCTTCCTGAGTAGAGCCACCGATGTGTGGCGTAAGGATCACGTTGTCGAACTCGCACAGCGGAGAGTTAAATGGATCGCTGTTGGTTGCAGGCTCCGTCGGGAAGACGTCGATAGCTGCCCCCGCCAGATGCTTACGCTTCAGGGCATCGCACAGCGCGGGAATGTCGACAACCGTACCGCGTGCGGCGTTGATCAGCAGGGAACCTGGCTTCATCAGCGCCAGCTCTTCCGCGCCCATCATATTTTTGGTTGAGGCGTTTTCCGGCACATGCAGGCTTACCACGTCGCTCATGTTCAGCAGGTCTGAAAGATGTTGAACCTGAGTGGCGTTCCCCAGCGGCAGTTTGCTTTCAATGTCGTAGAAGTAAACATGCATGCCCAGGGATTCAGCCAGGATACCCAGTTGGGTACCAATGTGGCCGTAACCAATGATACCCAGTTTTTTACCGCGCGCTTCATAAGAGCCCGCGGCCAGTTTGTTCCACACGCCGCGGTGGGCTTTGGCGTTGGCTTCCGGAATACCGCGCAGCAGCAGCAGCAGTTCGCCAATCACCAGCTCCGCCACGGAACGGGTGTTGGAGAACGGGGCGTTGAAGACCGGGATACCGCGTTTTGCGGCAGCATTCAGGTCAACCTGGTTGGTACCGATGCAGAAACAGCCGATAGCGACCAGCTTTTCCGCCGCAGCAATAACATCTTCAGTCAGGTGAGTACGGGATCGCAGGCCGATGAAGTGGGCATCACGGATGGACGCTTTCAGCTCTTCAGTATCCAGCGCGCCTTTGTGAAATTCGATGTTGGTGTAACCTGCCGCGCGAAGGCTATCAAGTGCTTTTTGATGCACGCCTTCTACTAGCAGGAATTTAATCTTGTCTTTCTCCAGTGATACCTTTGCCATTTACCCGACCCTGTTTTTTTGTCTGAACTGATGTTGTGCTGGATTGAAATCCGCTTAGCCAACATATCAAAAAAAACTATTGCAGCAATATGAACGTTTGCGTCGGCACTCTGAAGAAAAGTCATACAGCGCAAAATAGCAGAGTAAAATGCTGTAAATATTTGTGAATGCGGAAGGTTCAGCAAGAGAGGGGCAAAAAACGTGACACAAGTCACCGAATTTAGCTTTTCAAAATTTTTTTAGCGGGGGGAGGACTCCCCCCGTCAGATCATTTTACGATGGTTTTCACGCCATCAGCCGTGCCGATCAGCGCAACATCCGCGCCACGGTTGGCGAATAACCCTACTGTTACCACGCCCGGAATGCCGTTGATGGCGTTTTCGAGCGCGATCGCGTCGAGAATTTCCAGGCCATGAACGTCGAGGATCACGTTGCCGTTATCGGTGACCACACCCTGACGGTATTCAGGACGTCCGCCCAGTTTTACCAGCTCACGTGCCACGGCGCTACGCGCCATTGGGATCACTTCAACCGGCAACGGGAATTTACCCAGAATATCGACCTGCTTGGAGGCATCCGCGATACAGATAAATTTATCGGCCACGGAGGCGATGATCTTTTCACGCGTCAGCGCTGCGCCGCCGCCTTTGATCATCTGCATATGCCCGTTGATTTCATCCGCGCCATCAACGTAGATCCCCAGACGGTCCACTTCGTTCAGATCGAAAACGGTAATGCCGAGGCTTTTCAGCTTTTCCGTGGAAGCATCGGAGCTCGAAACCGCGCCCTCGATCTGCCCCTTCATCGTGCCCAGCGCATCGATAAAGTGTGCCGCCGTCGACCCCGTACCCACACCGACGATAGTACCCGGTTGCACGTACTGGAGCGCGGCCCATCCTACTGCTTTTTTCAGTTCATCCTGCGTCATGATCGTTTTGCCTGTGGTATGAAAACTTAGGGCGCATTATAGAACACGTGAGGTGGAATTCGTCTGCCACAAAGGGAAAATTGTGTCATAGTGCAGATTAAGCAAAATTAAGGAGTAAGCCAGAGCAATGAAACGTCCGGACTACAGAACACTACAGGCACTTGATGCAGTTATTCGTGAACGCGGTTTTGAGCGCGCAGCGCAAAAGCTGTGTATTACTCAGTCCGCCGTATCGCAGCGTATCAAACAGCTTGAAAACATGTTCGGGCAGCCACTGCTGGTGCGTACCGTGCCACCGCGTCCAACAGAGCAAGGACAAAAGCTCCTCGCCCTGCTGCGCCAGGTTGAACTGCTGGAAGACGAATGGCTGGGTGATGAACAAACGGGTTCTACGCCGTTGCTGCTGTCGCTGGCGGTGAACGCCGACAGTCTGGCAACCTGGCTGCTGCCCGCCCTCGCCCCGGTTCTGGCCGATTCCCCTATCCGTCTGAATCTTCAGGTTGAAGATGAAACCCGCACCCAGGAACGCCTGCGTCGCGGTGAAGTGGTCGGGGCGGTCAGTATTCAGCCTCAGGCACTGCCAAGCTGCCTGGTCGATCAACTGGGGGCGCTGGATTACCTGTTTGTCGGTTCAAAAGCCTTTGCGGAGCGCTACTTCCCCAATGGCGTCACCCGCGCCGCGCTGCTTAAGGCGCCTGCCGTGGCGTTCGACCATCTGGACGATATGCATCAGGCTTTCCTGCAACAAAACTTCGATCTGCCGCCGGGCAGCGTGCCGTGCCACATCGTGAACTCGTCTGAGGCCTTCGTGCAGCTTGCGCGTCAGGGAACCACCTGCTGCATGATCCCGCACCTGCAGATTGAAAAGGAGTTGAAAAGCGGTGAGCTGATTGATTTGACGCCGGGGCTGTATCAGCGCCGGATGCTTTACTGGCACCGTTTTGCGCCGGAAAGCCGCATGATGCGCAACGTCACCGACGCGCTGCTGGCATACGGGCACAAGGTGTTGAGACAGGATTAATCGCTTGAATTCCCTCTCCCTGTGGGAGAGGGTTAGGGTGAGGGCAAATTACTGCGCCTTAGCCGTCTCAGTTTGCTGAGTTTGCGTCGGCTCCAGCTGGAACACCACATCAACCTGATCGTCGAACTGAATGGTCGGCTGCTCATAGCTTTCCTGAGCAGAGACCGGCGCCGCATCGGCTTTCATCATCCGTACCATCGGGCTTGGCTGATAGTTAGAGACGTGGTAACGCACGCTATACACCGGGCCGAGCTTACTCTTAAAGCCAGCGGCCAGCTGCTGCGCCTGATGCATCGCATCGTCAATTGCCGCTTTACGCGCTTCGTCTTTGTATTTCTCCGGTTGCGCAACGCCCAGTGAGACGGAACGAATTTCGTTCAGACCCGCCTTCAGCGCGCCATCCAGAAGGGAGTTCAGCTTATCCAGCTGGCGGACGGTCACTTCAACGCTACGCACAGCTCGATAGCCTTTCAGGATACTTTTGCCGTTCTGGTAGTCGTAATCAGGCTGAGTACGCAGATTCGCAGAGCTGATGTCTTTTTTGGCAACACCGTTCTGCTCCAGGAAAGAGAGATATTGCGCAACACGATCGTCAGCCTGCTTCTTGGCGGAAGCGGCATCCTTCGCGGCTACGTTGACTTCAATTGCCAGCGTCGCAACATCCGGTACCGCATCCACGCTGGCGGTGCCGGAAGTGACGATGTGCGGACCATTAGGCAATTCATTCGCCTGAACAGACACCGCACCCAAACTTACTAATGCCGCCAGGGCCATCACGTTAAACTTCACTGTCATTCCTCCATGTTGCGAAGAGTGCCCTAACAACAGGGCGCATGCCAGCAAGCTTAGCGGGTCCTGCTCAGTTGTCCATAAGACAACGCTTAGTTGAACAATCCCTGAACATGATGAATCCCCTCTTTCGCCAGTTGAAAGGCAATGACCCACATCACCACGCCCACCAGCGTGTTGATGATCCGCTGGGCTTTGGCGGTACGCAAACGGGGTGCCAGCCACGCCGCCAGAATGGCGAGGCCAAAGAACCAGAGAAAGGAGGCGCTCACCGTGCCCAGGGCAAACCAGCGCTTCGGCTCAACGTCCAGTTGCCCACCCAGGCTCCCGAGCACCACAAACGTGTCGAGATAGACGTGCGGGTTAAGCCACGTTACCGCCAGCATGGTGACGATAATCTTCCAGCGCCCCTGCTTCATCACTTCGGCGCTCGCCAGCTCCAGGTTACTGCTCATTGCCGTTTTTAACGCACCGAATCCGTACCACAGCAGGAAGGCGACCCCGCCCCAGGTCACCAGCGTCAGCAGCCAGGGTGACTGCATCAGCAGCGCACTCCCGCCAAAAATCCCGGCACAAATCAGCAGTAAGTCGCTTACCGCGCACAGCAGAGCAATCATCAGATGATACTGGCGGCGAATCCCCTGGTTCATGACAAACGCATTTTGCGGACCGAGGGGAAGGATCATGGCTGCGCCTAACGCAAGCCCCTGAAAATAATACGATAACATGACATTTATCTCGCAGAATTGTCTTTGGAGCAGACTATACTGCGAGAAGAACATTAGAGGAAATTGATAATATTAATTGGGTATTAGCATAGCTAATAAAATAAAAGCCCGGTGGCGCTAGCGCTTACCGGGCCTACGGGAGACGTTATTCGGCTTCTTTTACTTTTTTGACGTTTACGTCCATCTGCGGATACGGGAAGCTGATGCCGTTGGCGTCAAACTCGCGCTTAATGCGCTCCAGCACGTCCCAGTACACGTTTTGCAGATCGCTGCTTTTGCTCCAGATACGCACCACGAAGTTAATAGAGGAAGCACCCAGCTCATGCAGGCGCACGGTCTGCTCTTTGTCTTTCAGAATACGATCGTCGGAGGCGATGATGTTAGCAATCAGCGATTTCACCTGATCAATATCGGAATCATACGCCACGCTGATAATTAACTCGTTACGGCGAACCGGCTCGCGAGAAAAGTTAATAATGTTGCCCGCGATGATTTTCCCGTTCGGGACCACAACGATACGCCCGTCAACGGTACGCAGAGTGGTAGAGAAAATTTGTACCTGCAGTACGGTACCGGCAATGCCGCCAAGGTCAACGTATTCACCCGAGCGGAACGGACGGAAGGTGACCAGCAGAACGCCTGCAGCCAGGTTTGAGAGCGAGCCCTGTAACGCCAGACCAATAGCCAGACCCGCGGCACCAAGCACGGCGATGACGGATGCCGTCTGTACCCCCACGCGCCCCAGTGCAGCAATCAGCGTAAACGCGATGATGCCATAGCGCACCAGCGCAGAGAGAAAGTCAGCCACCGTAGCGTCAATGTGTCGCGCTACCATCACCCGGTTGACCGCATTCGATACAATACGCGCCACGATCATCCCGACAATGATGATGGCAATCGCCGCGACGATATTCACGGCGTAGCTCAGCAGCAGCGCCTGGTTGCGCACCAGCCAGTTACCGGCGTTATTGATGCTGTCTACAACATCGAGTTGTTCCATTTATTCTTCCTTTTGTTAAACCAAAACACAAATCCATCCCCCATGGAGACAGGCAGGTCCGTAAAGGGTAAACAAAAAGCGCAAGTTTTGCCAAACAGATCACAAAAACCGATCTGACAGGGTATTGAAAAAGCATAAAAAAAGGCCCGCGTTTGCGGGCCTCCTGATGCTGTCAGCAGCTCAAATTACAGAACGTCGATCGCGTTCAGCTCTTTGAATGCCTGCTCCAGACGGGTCACCATGGACGTCTGCGCTGCGCGCAGCCATACGCGTGGATCGTAGTATTTCTTGTTCGGCTGGTCTTCGCCTTTCGGGTTGCCCAGCTGGCCCTGCAGGTAAGCTTCGTTCGCTTTGTAGTACTGCAGGATACCGTCCCAGGTTGCCCACTGGGTGTCGGTATCGATGTTCATTTTCACTACGCCGTAGCTTACGGAGTCTTTGATTTCCTGAGCAGAAGAACCGGAACCGCCGTGGAAGACGAAGTTCAGGCTGTTGTGCGGCAGGTTGTGTTTCTTGGACACGTATTCCTGAGAGTCACGCAGGATGGTTGGGGTCAGAACCACGTTACCTGGTTTGTAAACGCCGTGTACGTTACCGAAAGACGCTGCAATGGTGAAGCGTGGGCTGATTTTGCTCAGCTCGGTGTAAGCGTAATCAACGTCTTCTGGCTGAGTGTACAGAGCAGAAGCGTCCATGTGGCTGTTGTCCACGCCGTCTTCTTCACCGCCGGTGCAACCCAGTTCGATTTCCAGGGTCATGCCCATTTTGGACATGCGCGCCAGGTATTTGGAGCAGATCTCGATGTTCTCTTCCAGAGACTCTTCAGACAGGTCGATCATGTGAGAAGAGAACAGTGGCTTACCGGTAGCCGCGAAGTGTTTTTCACCCGCGTCCAGCAGACCGTCGATCCACGGCAGCAGTTTCTTCGCGCAGTGGTCAGTGTGCAGGATAACTGGAACACCGTAGTGTTCAGCCATCTGGTGTACGTGGTGCGCACCAGAGATAGCGCCCAGGATTGCAGCACCCTGAGGAATGTCAGTTTTCACGCCTTTACCTGCAATGAACGCAGCGCCGCCGTTAGAGAACTGTACGATAACCGGTGCTTTAACTTTTGCAGCGGTTTCCAGTACGGCGTTGATGGAGTCAGTACCCACGCAGTTAACTGCTGGCAGAGCAAAGTTGTTTTCTTTAGCTACCTGGAACACTTTCTGAACGTCATCACCAGTGATCACGCCAGGTTTTACGAAATCAAAAATTTTAGACATGTTGCTTAGTCCTGTATCTTCGGCCGTTAGAAAAGGTGCGAGCTCTTAAAGCGCGCTGAAAATTGGGCAGGTTTCCCTGCCCTTGAATGGCTTACTTCTTAGCGCGCTCTTCGAGCATTGCTACTGCTGGCAGAACTTTGCCTTCCACGAATTCGAGGAATGCGCCGCCACCAGTGGAGATGTAGGAGATTTTGTCAGCGATACCGAACAGGTCGATTGCTGCCAGGGTGTCACCACCGCCTGCGATAGAGAACGCTTCGCTGTCTGCGATAGCGTTAGCAACAATTTCAGTCCCTTTACGGAAGTTCGGGAATTCGAACACGCCAACAGGACCGTTCCACAGGATAGTTTTTGCGTTTTTCAGGATTTCAGCCAGTTTCTGTGCAGAAACGTCACCCAGGTCCAGAATCTGCTCTTCATCTTTGATGTCGTTTACAGATTTCAGGGTAGCAGTCGCCGTTTCGGAGAACTCAGTGGCAACGCGAACATCGGTCGGAACCGGGATATCACAGGTGCCCAGCAGGCGTTTGGCTTCGTCAACCAGGTCTGCTTCATACAGGGATTTACCAACGTTGTGGCCCTGAGCGGCAACGAAGGTGTTCGCGATACCACCGCCAACGATCAGCTGGTCAGCGATTTTAGACAGGGAATCCAGAACGGTCAGTTTGGTAGAAACTTTAGAACCACCCACGATGGCAACCATTGGACGAGCAGGTTCTTTCAGTGCTTTACCCAGCGCATCCAGTTCCGCGGCCAGCAGAGGACCAGCGCACGCAACGTCTGCGAATTTACCGATACCGTGGGTAGACGCCTGCGCACGGTGCGCAGTACCGAATGCATCCATTACGAATACGTCGCACAGCGCCGCGTATTTTTTGGAGAGTGCTTCGTCGTCTTTCTTCTCGCCTTTGTTGAAGCGAACGTTTTCCAGCACCACCAGCTCACCAGCAGCCACTTCCACGCCATCCAGATAATCTTTCACCAGGCGAACCGGGCTGGACAGTTTGTCTTTCAGGTAATTAACAACCGGCAGCAGAGAGAACTCTTCGTTGTACTCGCCTTCAGTTGGACGACCCAGGTGGGAGGTCACCATCACTTTCGCACCCTGCTTCAGAGCCAGTTCGATGGTTGGCAGAGATGCACGGATACGCGCGTCACTGGTCACTTTGCCATCTTTAACTGGCACGTTCAGATCCGCACGGATGAAAACGCGTTTACCAGCCAGATCCAGATCGGTCATCTTAATTACAGACATGGTGAATCCTCTCGTTGATTCTTAAAGTTTTGCAGACGCACGATGCGTCTTACCTGAAACCTTTGGCAGCCATTGCTAACGTGGTGTCGAGCATTCGATTAGCAAAGCCCCATTCGTTATCACACCAGACCAGCGTCTTGATAAGGTGTGCGCCACTGACGCGCGTTTGCGTGCCATCAACAATGGCGCTGTGCGGGTCGTGGTTAAAATCCACTGAGACCAACGGTAATTCCGTATAGTCAACTATACCATGAAATGCCCCCTGTGCCGCTTTTTGCAGCAACAGGTTGACTTCACAGGCTTTTACCGGTTTTTTTACCGTCACGCTGAGGTCAATTGCGGTGACGTTTATCGTCGGTACACGCACGGCAATCGCTTCAAAACGGTCATTAAACTGCGGGAAAATTCGGGTGATCCCGGCAGCCAGTTTTGTGTCCACCGGGATGATTGACTGGCTCGCAGCACGCGTGCGTCGTAAATCCGGGTGGTAGGCGTCGATGACCTGCTGATCGTGCATGGCGGAATGAATCGTGGTCACGGTGCCGGATTCAATGCCATATGCATCGTCTAACAGTTTAATGACCGGAATAATGCAGTTGGTGGTGCAGGAGGCGTTGGAGACAATACGGTGTTCGGCTTGCAGCTCATGCTGATTGACGCCGAAAACGACCGTTGCGTCGAGGTCGTTACTGCCGGGATGAGAGAACAGGACTTTTTTCGCGCCGGCGGTGAGATGCGCTTCGCCGTGTTCGCGGTTGCCATATACGCCGGTACAGTCAAGCACCACATCCACACCCAGTTCACGCCACGGTAGCGCGGCAATATTGCGCTCATGCAGTACGCGGATCGTATCGTCACCGACAAACAGCTGATCCCTTTCCTGGCGCACGTCCCAGGCAAAGCGTCCGTGGCTGGTGTCATATTTCAATAAATGCGCCATGCCCGCAGCATCCGCCAGTTCATTGATTGCCACCACGGTAATTTCCGCCCGACGCCCGGATTCATATAAAGCACGAACCACGTTGCGCCCGATGCGACCGAAGCCATTAATCGCTACGCGTACGGTCATAGATCTCCTGCAAAGCTATCCCTGAGTTCGAGGTGGCTGAAAGAGTAATCCAGCTACGCCCGAAGGGGAATCTTTGCTATCACAAACTGCGATTGATTGGTCAATTGTCGAACATTTAATCGACTGAAACGCTTCAGCAAGAATAAGCGAATCGGGGAATAAAAGGAATGTCTGTCCAGATGAATAAGCGAGCTATATGACTTGCGTCACATTTTGGATGGAATAATTTACAGAGCAGTTACATGTCTGAGGAATAGTGCCTACAAAAAAGCCGGGTGGCGCGCTAGCGCTTACCCGGCCTACTTTCGAGCCATTTGTAGTCCCGGTAAGCGTAAGCGCCACCGGGCAAAACGGCAATTACAGCAGTTCTTTAGCCTTAGCGACAACGTTCTCAACGGTGAAGCCGAACTCTTCGAACAGCTGCTCTGCCGGAGCAGATTCACCGAAGGTGGTCATACCGACGATAGCGCCGTTCAGGCCCACGTATTTGAACCAGTAGTCAGCGATACCCGCTTCAACCGCCACGCGTGCGGAAACGGCTTTAGGCAGTACGGATTCACGGTAAGCAGCATCCTGCTTGTCGAACGCATCGGTAGACGGCATGGAAACCACGCGCGCTTTAACGCCTTCGGCAGTCAGTTTGTCCCAGGCTGCAACAGCCAGCTCAACTTCAGAACCGGTTGCGATGAAGATCAGCTCTGGCTGTCCCGCGCAATCCTTCAGCACGTAGCCACCGCGGGCGATGTTCGCCAGCTGCTCTTCGGTACGATCCTGCTGCGCCAGGTTCTGACGGGAGAGGATCAGCGCGGTTGGACCGTCCTGACGCTCAACGCCGTATTTCCATGCCACTGCAGATTCCACCTGGTCACATGGACGCCATGTGCTCATGTTCGGGGTGACACGCAGAGAAGCGACCTGCTCTACCGGCTGGTGAGTTGGACCATCTTCGCCCAGACCAATGGAGTCGTGGGTATAAACCATCACCTGACGCTGTTTCATCAGCGCAGCCATACGCACGGCGTTACGGGCATATTCCACGAACATCAGGAAGGTAGAGGTGTACGGCAGGAAACCACCGTGCAGGGAGATACCGTTCGCGATAGCGGTCATACCGAATTCACGTACACCATAATGGATGTAGTTACCGGCCGCATCTTCGTTGATTGGCTTAGAGCCAGACCACAGGGTCAGGTTAGACGGTGCCAGGTCAGCGGAGCCGCCGAGGAATTCTGGAAGCCATGGACCGAACGCTTCGATCGCATTCTGAGACGCTTTACGGCTGGCGATTTTAGATGGGTTCGCCTGCAGCTTAGCGATGAACTCGTTCGCTTTCGCGTCGAAGTCAGACGGCATTTCACCTTTCATACGACGGGTGAATTCAGCCGCTTCCTGTGGGAAGGCTTTAGCGTAAGCCGCGAACTTCTCGTTCCAGGCCGCTTCTTTCGCCTGACCCGCTTCTTTGGCATCCCACTGGGCATAGATTTCAGATGGGATTTCGAATGCAGGGTGTTTCCAGCCCAACGCTTCACGGGTCAGCGCGATTTCCGCGTCGCCCAGTGGCGCACCGTGGGAATCGTGGGTGCCCGCTTTGTTCGGAGAACCGAAGCCGATGATGGTTTTGCACATCAGCAGGGATGGTTTGTCAGTGACCGCACGCGCTTCTTCTACTGCACGTTTAATCGAGTCAGCATCGTGGCCATCAACGCCACGCACAACGTGCCAGCCGTAGGCTTCGAAACGTGCCGCAGTGTCATCAGTGAACCAGCCTTCAACATGACCGTCGATGGAGATACCGTTGTCGTCGTAGAACGCAACCAGTTTGCCCAGCTTCAGGGTACCTGCCAGGGAGCACACTTCGTGAGAAATGCCTTCCATCATGCAGCCGTCGCCCATGAACGCGTAGGTGAAGTGGTCAACAATGTCGTGACCAGGACGGTTGAACTGCGCCGCCAGAGTCTTCTCAGCAATCGCCATACCCACCGCGTTCGCAATACCCTGACCCAGTGGGCCGGTCGTGGTTTCAACACCTGCGGTGTAACCCACTTCCGGGTGACCCGGGGTTTTGGAGTGCAGCTGACGGAAGTTTTTCAGCTCTTCGATAGGCAGATCGTAGCCAGTGAGGTGCAGCAGGCTGTAGATCAGCATTGAGCCGTGGCCGTTAGACAGCACGAAACGGTCGCGGTCAGCCCATGCTGGGTTCTGCGGGTTGTGGTTCAGGAAATCACGCCACAGGACTTCGGCGATATCAGCCATACCCATAGGGGCCCCTGGGTGGCCAGATTTGGCTTTCTGTACTGCGTCCATGCTCAGCGCACGAATAGCATTAGCAAGCTCTTTACGTGAGGACATTTTAACTCCAGATCGGACTGTTAAAGGCATGCCCTTGACGACAGCGCGTTTTGGGCTACGCCGGAAAAAAGTGCCAACAATGTAACCCAAGCGGCATGCCATGTACATGGAGCATTCTTTTGCCGCTTAAGAAATCTCTGGATCATGCTCGCATGTTGCGCAATCTGCTCGCCCGGGCCCGTCGATATTCCTTATACTTAGCCCGACCCCGGCTTCGCTGTCGGTGTACTTTTCGGATTTTATTCAGATTAACGAGTACGGAAGCAACCTCATGAAAATGCGTGCATTAGTGCTGGCCCTGGGTACAACGTTCCTGCTGAGCGGTTGTCAGAATATGGATTCTAACGGCCTGATGTCCTCAGGCGCAGAAGCTTTTCAGGCCTATTCCCTGAGCGACGCGCAGGTTAAAGCCCTGAGCGACCAGGCCTGTAAAGATATGGATGGAAAGGCTACGATTGCCCCGGCCAACAGTCCCTACACGCAGCGTCTGAATAAAATTGCCTCTGCGCTTGGCGATAACATTAACGGTCAGCCGGTGAACTATAAAGTGTACGTCGCGAAAGACGTGAACGCCTTTGCCATGGCGAACGGCTGTATCCGCGTTTACAGCGGGTTAATGGACATGATGACCGACAACGAAGTGGAAGCGGTGATCGGCCATGAAATGGGCCACGTTGCCCTCGGCCACGTGAAGAAAGGGATGCAGGTCGCCTTAGGCACTAACGCCATCCGCGCGGCGGCGGCTTCTGCGGGCGGTATTGTGGGCAGCCTGTCCCAGTCACAGCTTGGCGATGTGGGCGAAAAGCTGGTTAACTCCCAGTTCTCTCAACGTCAGGAGTCCGAAGCGGATGACTACTCCTACGATCTGTTGCGCAAACGCGGTATCAATCCAGCAGGTTTAGCCACCAGTTTTGAAAAGCTGGCTAAACTGGAAGCCGGACGTCAAAGCTCCATGTTTGACGATCACCCGGCCTCAGAAGCGCGTGCACAACATATTCGCGACCGTATGGCCGCAGACGGAATTAAATAATTTTGGAAGGAGGCAAATTTGCCTCCTTTTTATTTCGCATGAATTGCTAACTTAACCGCACATATCGATAACACCCACAAAAGCCCCGTCACACCTGCCCTTCACCATTGAAATGTCTGGTCACATAATTATTGCAATCGGTTACTTTTCGGGTAATTATCGAATCCGCAGTAATTCAAATTAATATATTAAGACAGAGACGTTCCCTCCGTGAAAAAAGAATTATCGTTAGTTGCGTTAAGCATATTTGTCACATTACCTGCCGTTGCAAGCCAACAATCAGACAGCCAGGGTTTTATTAATGACAGCCATTTAGATCTGTTTTTACGCAATGCGTATATCAGCCGTGATTATCACCAGGGCCAGCAGGATAAAGCAGAATGGGGTCAGGGTATCATCGCCACCTTTGAATCAGGTTATACCGAAGGAGTGGTTGGCTTTGGCGTAGATGGCATTGCGCAGTATGGCGTGCGTCTGGACGGTGGCCGCGGTAAGAGCGGCGCAGGTGGCATTGACTTCTTTAAACAGGAAGACGACGGACGCGCAAAATCCGATCTGGCGAAATTTGGCGCGACCGCCAAAATGCGCATCTCGAATACCGTACTCAGCTACGGTAATCAGCGTCCCGAGCTGCCAATCATTAACGCCGACAGCTCCCGCCTGCTGTTTGAAAGCTACACCGGCACCATGCTGACCTCTAAGGAGATCGACGGTCTGGAAATCAACGCCGGTTATTTCACCGACGAGCAGCGTAAAAGTGACGATCGCCACGACAGCGGCCTCAAGGGTTTCTCCTTCGGCGGGGCGAGCTACCTGTTTAATGACCAGTTCAGCGGCGCACTGTACGCCTCCCATAATGAAGAGGTGATGAACAAGCAATATCTGGGCATGAATTTCAAACAGCCGTTCAGCACTGGCCAGCAGCTGGTACTCGATTTTAACGGCTACAACTCGCGTCTGGATCAGGGCTACGCAGACAGCCTCGACACGGGCCGCAGCAACACCATCTGGAGCCTGGCGGCGAGCTACATCTGGGATATCCATACGTTCAAAGTGGCGTACCAGCAGAGCAGCGGAAGCACCGGCTACAACTATGGCGGCTACCGCGACCAGGGCGGTGTTGGTGACGGCGGCAACACCATCTGGCTGGCGAACTCCTACTGGTCTGATTTTAATGGTGAAGACGAACGTTCATGGCAGGCGTCTTACGGGCTGGACTTTGGCGGTCTCGGTTTGCCGGGTCTGAGCTGGACCACCGCCTACGTGCGTGGCGACAACATTAAAACCGCTGAAACCTGTAACGGCAAAGAGCATGAATGGTTTAACCAGATCCAGTATCAGGTGCAGGACGGCCCGGCGAAAGATCTGAAGTTGAAACTGCGCTATTCCGTACTGCGCGTCTCCAGCAACGCCAGCGATTACAACGTGGGCGGGGATGAGATCCGCGCTTACGTGGAATACCCGTTTAACGTGTTCTGAGTTTGTCCCCTCACCCTAACCCTCTCCCACAGGGCTGAGGGATCCCCAGTAATATGGTCATGCCACCATGACCATATTACTGTACTCTTTTCCCAGCTTTTTCATCTCGTTA